>JBEIGR010000506.1:0-4384 GCA_040381795.1 Verrucomicrobiaceae bacterium
CTGTCTGATGCGCGGCACCTGCTGCCCTTCCTCAAAGAACAAGGAACAAAGGCTCCCCACGGCTACATCATCTGCCGCTGCGCCTATCCCATGCAGCTCCACCCGCAGATCACGGCGCTGCCTTGGTTTTGTTTGTGAATTCATCCATGGATTAAGCGCCTTGCGGACATGGCCCGCAGCACGGCATCGAGAACGGTCTCCAGTTCCTTCCCCAAGTCATCCGCCAGGAAGCGAAGCACGAGGAAGCCGTGAGTTTGTAGCAGCGCATCTTTTCGACGGTCGCGGCGATAAGCCGACGCATCGCCGAGATGCTGTGAGCCGTCGATCTCGATGACGAGCTTCGCCTTTTCACAAAGCAGGTCTACCTCCATCTCGCCGCGATCATCGAAGGGGATCGGCAGCCGGGCATTGAGACGAAATTTGCCCGCCAAAGCTGGCAGCGTCTCAAATCGCCGGAAGATGAAGGCCTCGCTGGCGCTGCGAGCACGCTCCGCACCCATGGCATCCGCAGCGGGTGGTCGCGTCGCATGCACAAAGAGCTGCGCCAGCGGCGTGTCGATGCCATCGCGAATTAAGCGGCGCACGCTGGCGGCGTAATCGGCCTTCCATTGCGGATCAACTGGCAACGGCACCTCCTGAGGCCATCCGGGCAGCGCACTCGCAGGCAGCAGAATCGTGTAGCCGACGGCCTCGTAGCCCGCGCAGCGCTTATCGAACATGCGGGAGAGCATCGGCACATCGAGATCCGCATAGTCATAGACCTGCACCACCTTTTTGCCGTCATGCAGGCGGTGCAAACGACCAGCGTATTGTGCGATGGTACCGCGCCACGATACTGGCATCGTCAGGAAGAGTGTGTCGAGCCGTGCATCATCAAAACCTTCTCCAATAAAGCGTCCGGTGGCCACGACGACGCGGCTTTCATCCGCCGGAATCGTTTTGAGCTGATCCAGTACCGCCGCGAGTGATTTGCGCCCCATGCCGCCTTGTAGTGTGAGGACATGCGGCACCTGCGCACGCAATCCGGCGGCTATCACCTCCAGATGCTCCGTGCGCTCCGTCAGCACCACAGGCGAGCGACCCGCTTTCACCGCATGCAACACCTCGGCGATGATCTGCGCATTTCGCGAAGGCGACTTCATCACGGCATCACACAGCCGTTGGAACTCCACGCGCTTGTCCTCCTCCGGCTCACCGCCGGGCATGAAGCCCGTGGGCCGCACCAGCACCTCATGCGTGAAGGGCCGCTCTGACGCCTGCTGCCGTGCATCCACACGATGCCGCACCGGCCCGCACTGCATGAAGATGATCGGATGATGCCCGTCTTTCCGCGCCACCGTGGCGGACAAACCGGTAACGTATTTCGCCTTCGCACGCCGTGTCACCAGCTCAAAGCTCTGCGCGGAGAGATGATGGCACTCGTCCACGATCACTTGGCCGTAACCAGCCACCAGATCATTCACCACCCCTTTGCGCACGAGGCTCTGAATCAGCGCCACATCGACTTGGCCCGTCAGCTTTTTCTTTCCCGCGCCCAGGCGGCCGATTTGACCTGTCTTGAGGTCCAAGAACTGCGTCAATCGCTCCACCCACTGTTCCATGAGTTGCTGCCGGTGCACGAGGATGAGCGTGTTCACGCCACGTTTCGCGATCAACCACGCGGCGAGCACCGTTTTGCCAAAAGCCGTCGTCGCGGCCAAAACGCCGCAATCATGCTTCAGCATCGCTGCGGCGGCCTTTTGCTGTTCGGGCCTCAATTCGCCGCTGAAGGCCAGATCGAGCTGTTTTCCCTCGAAACGCTCATCGCGCAGCTCCACGCGGATTTTCAGAGCTTTGAGCAAATCGAGCGTTTCCTCTAAGCAACCTCTCGGCAGGCCGATGTGTTCCGGGTGATCCTCCGCGCAGACAATGATGCGCGGCTTGTCCCACACTGGCAGTCGCATGGCCTGTGTTTTGTAAAACTCCGGATTCTGAAAAGCCGCGATACGCATCATCGCATTCCGCAGCGAGGCCGGCAGTGCCTTCTTCGGCACATAAACCTGATCAGCCAGCACCAGTTCGATGCTCTTCGGCATCTCGCCTACCGGGAGCGAATGCTTGTGCCGCGATGGCGTCAGCTTCCAAGGCTCCGCCGCATGCTCATCATCCTCCGCCGAAATCATGCGCACACCGACGATCCGCCCGCGTCCCTCCGCCTCGCGCACGATCCTCTCCACCTCTGTCTTCGTCATGCGCCGCACCGCCGAGAGAAAAGCCCACTGATCCTCATGCGGCTCCAGCTTCTCATCGACAAACACGCTGTTCCCAGTGTCCCGCGCCTTCTTTTGCAGCGGCAGCGCGATCAGATTGCCAAATCCGCCGCGCGGCAGCGTGTCCTGGTTCGGAAAGAAGCGGTCATACGATTTCAGTCCCGCCTCCGGCCTGCGCTCCATCGTCTCCGTCAGCACATGCGCCCCGAGTTTCCGCGCCAGCGCCGCCGGGATTGCCTCCGCGAAAAACATCCAAACATGCCCGCCCTTCCCGCTGCGTGATCTCTCCAGCACCGCCGCCACACCGAGCCTCGCACACGTCTCCAGATACGCTCGGGCATCCTCGGCCCAGGCCCCTTCATCAAAGTCCACCGCGAGGAAGCAGCACCTCTCATCCAGTAGCATCGGATACACGCCCGCTACAAAACTCCGCCCGCGCTCATCCATGCCCGAAAGATGACGTCTGATGACCTCATCCGTCACCGGCAGCCATTTCTGATGCGCACAGTCCGCGCACTTGATCCTCGGCTTCTCACACACTCCCCGCACCCACTCGTTCCCGCACACCGGCGAGTACCCCGCTCGTCCCGTCTTCACTGACTCAAACCGCAGCGCATACACCTCCTCCCGACCACGAAACAGCGACCGGAAGAGCGCGATCTTATCCGCCGGGCTGGACTGGTTGGTGACGGGCATTGGGGAGGCGAATTGGTTCCGGTAGTTTGCAACGTCGCTATCTGCCTATGCTTGCCAGACTTTGGGCGCCATGCCATACTCAAAACATGTTGGGTTGGCGGACTCCAATTCACCGGGGTCAGTGAGCCACCTGCATCTCACGAGGAGAGATGATTCGACGATACACGGCGGCCTCCGGCTTGTCGGTTAACGAACGGGCCACGGCACCACAGACCCTGTCGGCGAACTGGAGGAGGTTGTTTTTGTGGGAGTCTTGCAGCGTGATCTTGTGGATCAGCGATGTGTCTGACGAGTCTGTCTGAACCTTCCAGCGGAGGTAGGAGGTGAGTTCCCGGCGCAGGAGTTTTGTGCCTTGTCCATCCATGACTACCGTGGCGTTTCTCAGGTAGGGTTTTGCCAGCTCAAACACCAGTCCGCAGGTGTAGCGATAAAGTTCGGCAGGCGTCTTCACGCCGTGATCGGTGAGGCCTGCCTTGTCGCGCACGACAGAGGAATAGAAGAACTGGGTGAAGCCGCTCCGTAGGTGTCCGTGGGAGTCCCTGCAAGTCTCAAGTGAGAGCCCTCAATGATGTACAAGAGGTCCACTAAACGCCTCACCAAGCTTCAGCCTACTTCTTCGCTGCCTTCTTCCCCTTCTTCGGCGCCTTCGCCTCAATGATTTGTGCGTCACTCGGGATCGGATGCGTGGCGAAGTCGATCACGCCGCCCTCGGGCAGTTCTTTGAGCATGACGTCCTTGATGTGGACTTCCATGGCGGGGCCGCGGTGGATTTGAAAGGCGATGAGGCCTTCGAGGGAGCGTTTGGCCTCTTCGAAGTCGGTGAGCTCCATGGTCGTTTTACCGTCGATCTGGTGCACGAGGTGGTTTCCCTTCGCGATGATGGTGTACTCATGCCACTCGGCCACATCGGCCTCGACAGGGTCACGCTCGGTCGCGAGCCATTTCACGCCGGAAGGGTCGATGACGACGCTCTGGCCGTTTTGCGAGACGATGCCGCGTCCACCTTCCTCATACATCATCGCGCGGTAGGGCGCGTTCGGGTGGATGTCGCATTGGTAGCCGCGGATGGACCACTTTTTGTCGGTGTTCTCGCTGCTGCGGTATTGGATGCCGGTGTTGTTGCCCTTCTGGCGGATTTTGGCCTTCAACTCGAAGTTTTTGACCTTCCCGCCGCGCCAGATCAGAAACTGGTTATACGCGAGCTGTTCAGGTCCGGTCGTGTTGCCGACGATTTCGCCATTCTCGACCTTCCAGAGCTCTGGATTGCCATCCCAGCCGCTGAGATCTTTGCCGTTGAAGATGGATTTAAAACCGTCCTGCGCGGAAGCGGCAGAGAAAGCAAGGAGCGAGAGAAGGATGAGACGTTTCATGGTTGGTCGCGTGCATAAACGCGACCGTCTCACGAAACCTGCCAGCAAAAGCTGTGTCGGATCTGGCAA
>JBEIGR010000507.1:0-4384 GCA_040381795.1 Verrucomicrobiaceae bacterium
AAAGAGCGCATCTGTGAGTTTCACGCCAAGGACTTCAAGGGACTCTACGGCCAGGGAAACATCGACTTCGGAAAAATGCGCGACGCCATGCACGCCATCGGCTGGCACGACGCGTGGGTTCACATTGAGGGCACGCAACTCCCGAACGGCGTCGAGCAGGACATCCGCTTTGATGCGGACTACCTCCGCAGAACATTCGCAAGCTGAGCCGCTGAACCATGACACAGCACCCCATGAAACCCACCCTGACACTCCTCACCGGGCTGCTGCTCGCGCCTTACTTCCTCGCTTGAGAAGAAAAATGTGACCAGCCAAGCCGCTCGCGGAATTAGCCTCATGACATGGCACAACCTGACTTTGACCAAGCGCGATTCATCGCGGCGCTGACCCGGCATCAGCCGGCGTTGGAGGCGTTTTGTCATGCGCAGTTGGCGAACCGGCAGGATGCGCAGGAGGCTCTTCAAGCAACGTGTGTGAAGCTGTGGGAGAAGGCGGCGGACTGGGATGCGGAGACGGAGTTTCTGCCTTGGGCGTTTGCGGTGGCTCGGTTCACGGTGCTCTCGCACATTCGTGATCGCATGCGCGACCGGCTGGTCTTTGATGAGGATGTGGTGCTGGCCATGGCGCAGGAGACGGAGGTGGCAGCAGCGGAGTTTGAGGAGCGGCGCGAGGCATTGGGGAACTGCATGCGGAAGCTCAAGGCCGAGCAACGCGGCATCCTGCACGCGCATTATCTCACTGGCCGCACCGTGCGCGAGATCGCCACCGCCACGCAGCGCAGCGAGAGCGCGGTGAAGATGACCCTGCTGCGTCTGCGCGAACAACTCAGTGAGTGCATTCAACGTCAACTCCATCCTTCCTCATGAACACCGACGATTCGTCTTCATCGCATCGCTCACTGGAGCAACGCCTGCTGCATCTGTTGCAAGCCGTGCGCGACACGCATGACACCTCCGCGCGAGCTGAACTGAACACGTTGCTGCGCGAGAATGCGGATGCACGATCCACCATGGCGCGGCTGATGGTGGATGAGCAGGCGCTGATCAGTCGTTTGCGCGATGACAGCATCGTGGCCCTGCTGGAGCCTGCTCCGAAGGCGGAGACACCGCTCCACACGAGCACGCGCTGGTTCGCATGGCGTCCGCTCACTGCGGCGGCGGCGGGGCTGGTGATTGGATTGTTCAGCGCGTCCATGGTGTTTGGCTTTGGCGTGCGTTCTTTGGAAAGGGTGGTGTCGCTCTTTCAGGAGAGCTTTGAGAGCGGACCCGCGCCGTTGGTGACGGGAATGCCACAGGAGGTGAACTTGTGGAGCGGCGATTACGCGGGGATCGTGGAGACTTATGAGGGAGTGAAGCCCAAGGACGGAACGAAGATGGCCCGCGTGCTGCGTTCCGATTTCGAAGGCAAGACGTCCTCAAAGCCAAGCAAGCAGGGCGATTTGATGCGTGTTGCTGATGTGCGGCCTTTTTTGCGCGAGGCCAAGGGCGGTGAGGTGGTGATCACGCTTTCGGCTCTCTTCAATGCCGCGCCTTTCCCGGAAGCGGAGCGCTATGACGGAGCGGTCTATCTTTACGCGCTCGGCCAACTCGGCTCCACGGAGGAAAGTCTGTTGGAGGACGCGCTGGCCCATAGTCACGGCGGATGTCGTTCACTGGATCGCGATCCGGCCACCTGGCAGAGGGCTTCCGCGCGGCTGCTGCTGCCGCCAGGAACGGAGATGGTGCTGTTGAAGGTGTCCTTCACCCCCGTGCCAGCGAGCGGCAAGAACCTGTCATCGCTGCCCGACCATGTGACCTTCGCCGGGCACTTCGTGGATGATGTGCGCGCCTCAGTCACCATCCGCAGAGTGGATCCCCATCATCAGAACGAAGCGCTTCCGTGAGATCACGCTCTCAAGTTACGCAGCCTCCTCTTAGCCACCTGGACACAGCCATGAAACTCACCCTCACTCTCCTAACCTCGCTGTTGCTTGCGCCGCTAGCCGCACTGCACGCCGCGCCATCCCCAGACTCCCGCATCGTCATCGCCAGCGAGGCGGGCGCGAAGCTCGATAGCAACGTCACCAAAGGCGGCGGCACCGATGACACGGCGCTCATCCAGAGCATCCTCGACCGCGCACCGGAGCTCGGTTCGCTGAAACTCGTCGTGGATGGCCCGATTCTCGTGAAGGGGCTGAAGGTCCATTCCAACACCACCATCGAGTGCCTCACGAGTGATTGCGGTTTCTTCCTCGCCGATCATGTGGACCAGCCGATCATCCGCAACGCTGATCCCTCGCTGACCGAACGCAAGAACCACAACATCGCGTTCCTCGGAGGCAGCTACAACGGCAACGGCGCGAAACAGGCCCACGACGTGCCCGGACGCGGGTGGGTGACGGGGTTTGCCCTGTTCGGTGTCGAGCAGGTGACGTTCCGCGATGTCACCATCAAAAATGCAACCACCTTCGCCGTTCACATGACGAACTGGGAGCGCGCCGTGTTTGAGAACATCGACCTTGATAACTATACCAAGGAGCCCAAACGCCAACATCAATGCGGCGTCCAAGTTAGCGGTCCCGGCCGGTTCCTGAGCATGCGGAACATCCGGGGCGAGACTCAGGATGACTTTATCGCCCTTAACGCGGACGACGGTCATGTTGATTGGAATCAGGCGGGTGAGTTCGTGCGCAACGATAGTTTTGGCCCCCATGCGAGCTTCGGGCCGATCACAGATGTCGATATCGACGGAGTGCAGATTGATGGCGCCGAAAACGCGATTCGCATTCTATCCCGCCAATCGCGAGTGGATCGGGTCTCCATCCGCAATGTACAGGGACATTTCAGCAAGTATGGATTTTTTCTCCAGCCTCACTGGAGATCAGGAGGCGATTTTGGCCGGATTACTTTTGAGAACATCGATATGCGGCCCCTGAAACCCGACTATGGGCCGCTCCCGTTTGTGTTTTTCCTCGCCGGTCACTTTGAGCAACTCACCCTCCGCAATATCCACAGCCATATGCCTGTGGACAGCCGCCCGGTGATTTGGGTTCAACCGCACGCGGTGATCGATGTGCTCAGCGTGGAGGGGATGCAGATTTATCAGAAAGATCCCCACTCCGCCAAAGCGCCGGTCATTCAGGTCGATGGGCAGGTTGATCTCCTGGCGGTGAGGGATGTGACTCTCTACCGGGCCAAAGAAGTGCCAATCGACGGGGCACTGATTCGGACTGATCCCGATAAGACCAAATTGAAGAACTACCTTCGCGTCGGGACCAGCCAGACGAAACCGAACCCGACAAATTACGGCAGTGTGCCTTTGGACAGTCGCGGCTGGCCGGGCGCTCAGGCCTCGCTGGAAATCATCCCGAAAATCAATCGCCTCCATCTCTCGAACATCACTGCCAACCGGATCAAGAGCGTGCTCCAGCACGACATCGGCGACATCGGCCACCTCCAGTTCGACAACGTCATGACCACCGATGTGCCGAATCCCATCTCGGTCGGTGGTGATGCGAAGATCGGAGAGATTTCCTCCACGAAGAAAAGAGAGAAATAGACCATGAAACCTACCTTCACGCTCCTCACCGCGCTGCTGCTCGGACCGCTGGCTAACTTGCGCGGGGCGGATGCCACCGGTTCGCTCCCACGAAGTTTGCCTGTCACGGAGGGCGTCGATCCAGCGGGCATTGCGAAATTCCTTGAGACGATGGAGGAGCGCCGGTTCGAGTTGCACAGCTTCATGCTGCTACGACACGGCAAGGTCGTCGCCGAGACGTGGTGGGCTCCCTATGCAGCAGAGGTGCCGCACTGCCTCTATTCCCTGAGCAAGAGCTTCACCTCTACCGCCGTCGGGCTGGCCGCAGCAGAGGGTCGGCTTTCGCTGGATGACAAGGTGGTCTCGTTCTTCCCGGAGTCGCTGCCACCGCAGGTCAGCGATCACCTCGCCGCCATGCGCGTGCGAGACCTGCTGCGCATGGCCGCAGGTCACGAAAAGGATCCGCAGAATGAAATGGTGAAGTCCGACGACTGGGTCCGTGCCTTCCTCGCGCAGCCGCTCGTTCGCGCCCCGGGCACGCAGTTTGTTTACAGCAGCGCAGCCACCTACATGTGCTCCGCGATCGTGCAGAAGGTGACGGGCATGACCGTGCTCGATTATCTCCAGCCCCGTCTGTTCGAGCCGCTGAAAATCACCAGCGTGACGTGGGACACCTGCCCCCGAGGCATCAATACGGGAGGTTGGGGCCTGAGCGTGCCGACCGAAGGCTTGGCCAAGTTTGGGCAGCTCTACCTGCAGAAAGGCAACTGGCAGGACCGTCAAATCCTGCCGGCCGCATGGGTCGCAGAGGCCACCTCGTTTCAGATTCAGCAGCCCGCCAAGCCCGGCTCGACCCGCCCCAAGGAAG
>JBEIGR010000508.1:0-4360 GCA_040381795.1 Verrucomicrobiaceae bacterium
CGACTGGTTGCGCTTTGACTCGGCACTTCATGCCATGCTGGGCATCGCGCGCTTCCCGGCCTCCGATGCCATCCTGCGTTTCTTCGGACGCTTCACCCAGGGGCGCATCGAGGCGTTCTTCCGACCTCTGAGCCACTGGCTCGTCGGGGTGCTCACGCCACCGCGAAGTAGGGTGGCGCAAGCCCTCGACACTGCGAGCGGCCGTCTTCGTCTGCGGAGCGGTGCTGGGGAGGGCGGGGCGCAAACTGGTGCTACGCTTCTCGCAAAACGGAGGGGGGCCCGCCAAGCACTGCCTAAACCTCAGTCAAAGGCGGCGTTCGGGATCATTCCACCCATCGACGCAGCCAGGGCAGCACGAGCACGCTGAGCGTGATGATGGCTGCCCCCAGATAAAAGCCCGGACTCATGAACTCGGAACGGCCAAAGATGAGCATCGCCAGCAGGATGCCATACACCGGTTCCAAATTGTAGATCACGTTCATGGAAAAGACGCTCATCGTGCGCAGTGCCTTCATGAAGCCTGCGTAAGCGGCCACGGTGCAGATGAGCACGAGAAAGGAGAGACCCGCTGCGGAAGCGGCATCGGGCATGGTGGGCAGGAATTCACTCTCCAGCAGAGGCCGGCAGGCACACGAGGCGGCCAAAGCACCCGCCATTTGAAACATGCCGATCACGCTCCAGTGCCGGTGACTGACCTGCTGCTTCGTGAGCGTGGCAAAAACGGCCGCCAGCATGGCGGCGGCGATGGCGACGGTAAATCCCTGCCAGTATCTGAACTCCACCTGATAGATGAGCCACACCGCGCCAACCATTGTGAGACCCACGAGCAGCTCCAGCGGCCGCCAGCGGCGCGTGCCATCGATGAGCGGCTCGATGAGCGATGCCCACAGCATGCCAGTGGGCATGGCGGCGAGGCACACGGAAGCGGTGGAAAGCCGGGCAGACCAGAAAAACAGCACCCAATGAACTCCGAGCGCGGCACCCACGGCGACGAGTGGCCAAGCCTCGCGTGCCCGCACCTGCCATCCGCCATGTCGGCGAGCCAGCAGGGCGAAAACGAGCATCGCCAAGCCCGTGCGCCAGATGGTGACATCGACGGGCGGAAGCGTGATCCACTTGCCCAGGATGGCGGTGAAGCCCCAGGCCACCACGACGGCATGCATGAGGAGATAATCGCGAAAGGTGGTGGCCGCCGGTTTGCTCACGAGCGCTCCTCCACCATGCCGAGGAAGATGTCCTCCAGGCGTTGTCCCTTGGTCTCATGGCGTTGTTTGAGTTCGGCGAGAGTGCCCAGCTCGACGAGTCGGCCGCGATGCAGGATGCCGATGCGATCCGCCAGCTCCTCGGCCACATTCAAAAGGTGGGTACTCATCAGGACGGTCATGCCAGCCTGACTGCGTTCTTTGAGTTCACGCTTCACCGTGCGGGAGTGAATGGGATCGAGGCCCACCATCGGCTCGTCGATGATGAAGACCTTCGGATCATGCAGCAGGGCGCTGGCGATGCCGAGCCGCTGCCGGGTGCCGTGACTGAGGTTCTCGATGCGGTTTCCCGCATGCTCATGGAGGGCAAATTTCGAGAAAAGCTCGTCCGTCTTGGCCGCCGCCCTTTTGCGCTCCATCTCGAAGAGATCGGAAATGAAGCGCATGAACTCGATGGGCGTGAGTTTCTCATAAAACACCGCGACATCCGGCACATAGCCGAGCACAGCCTTGGCCTGGAGCGGTGCCACGGCCATGTCATGCCCGCAGATGGCCACGCGGCCTCGCAGGGGCTTCATGAGGCCGGTAAGCAGTTTGATGGCCGTGGTCTTTCCGGCTCCGTTTGGACCGAGAAAGGCAAACAGCTCGCCGGCAGGAATTTGCAGCGTGAGGCCATCGAGGGCCTTCAGGCCACCGTAGTGCATGGTGAGATCTTCGATTTCGATCATGGGGCTGTGGAAGCGGGTTCGACTGGCGGGATCATGCCGTGGATGAGCGGTTCGATCAGGCGGTAATCCTGCGGGAGATCGATCCGGGCCAGTTCGCCCGTCTCCGCAAAGATCATCCGCAGCTGCTGGCCGCCTGGCAGCGGCGCGGTGACAAGAAAGCAGCGCCGCTCACGTCCCGCCAGCGTGATGCCGCCTTCCCGCGCCGTAAAATGAAAGGCTCCCGCCTCAGGCGAATCGGCCGTGAGAGGTGCCAGCGCCTGAGCCCATGACCCACCCGCGCCATTTTGCATTCCAGCGAGACCCAGAGCCATCAAAACACCAGCGTTTTGCGTATCGACCACCGCCTTTCCATCCTGCATCACCTTCACCGAGGGAAACTTTTCGCCCTCCAGCCACACCACTTTGAATGAGGCATGTTGCTTGGGTAGCGCTGCTGTGATTTCCATGTGAAGCCAATCCCCTTTCGCATCGCTCATGCCATTGATCTCCCAGGTGGCATCGATGCGCTCCCCCCTGCTCTGCCAGCGCTCCACCACACCCCGCGCCAGCCAGTTGTAGCGGGCTCCGCCACCCGCTCCACGGCTGGAGCCGATGGTGAGATTGGCATGCCCGATCTTCTCGGAGCCATGGTAGAGGTGCAGGGTGTTGGCATTGACCTCCGCCTGCTTCAAAAAACGATCCAGCACCAGCCCGTGCGGCACCTCGGCGAAGCGGGATTCATCCGGGAAATACACATCACGAATGAGCAGGCCGGTCATCACCGCCCAGAACACCACCGCGAATGCTGCCGCTGCCCGCCAAATCATCGCACGATCATGGAACACCCAGCCGAAGAACGCCAGCGGGGATTCTCGAAGCTGCCGCTACCTCACCATGAAGGGTGAGTACTACTTTCGTGCCGGGAACGACCTCCAGTGAATGTCCTGGAAAATACTGCATGCAGGAAATTCGTGATCGGCTAGGGTGGCAGCCCCCGCCACAATATTACACCCAAACGTTTGTAATGCTTAACGCCACAGCCACAACCCCACGGCCTCCTATTCCACTCATTTTGAGAGCTCTTATCGCAGTCTTGCCGCTGCTCACCCTTTTCCAGGCCAGTTCCTTCGGCCAAGACTCTGGCCGTTTGATCCCGCAGATCGATACGCTCCTCGGCAGCCCCTCCGTCCTTGTGCCGGGGAATCAAATGCTCGCCACTGGCGAAGCTCCATTGCAGACGGCCGCTGTCCAGCCAACCCAATCCGCTCCCTACCAATCTGCGGATGGACCGTGGGGCAAGCTCGTGGGTGATTACATCTATCTGGAGGCACCTTCAGCCCTCGTGGAAGGCTTTGCACTGCCCAGCACCCAGACGCGATGGACCTTTCTCGCCACGAGCGAAGCATCCATCCCCAAGATTTTTGCCGACGCCGGCCTCACCGAGGACCAAATCAAGCCGCTCATCGCCAGCATCGTCCGCGAGGGTGAATACGTTCACATCCTGCCAACCCTCGATTTCGTCTCCAACCTATCCGCCGGCATCCGCGCCAAGATTTACACGGAACTCGCCAAAGTACCTGCCAATGAATACCACGTTGACCCCGTGCTGATCATCGGCACCTCCGTTGAGGAATGGTACCGGACCAGCAAGCTCCGCCCTGAGCTCATCCAGAAGATCAAGCAACTGAGCTATGTGCGCGGAGAAACCATCGCATTCAGCGACATCCCTGCCCTGCTGAACTTTGCCCAATCAGATACGGAAGCGCGTCTCATCTTCAAGGCCTGCACCCGCACGCGATCTCTCATGATCCGCCTCCAACTCGATAAAAACACCAACGTCACGGATCTGCTCTCCTACTGGTCATTCGGCGTCGGTATCCGCCGCAAGGACATCGAGCCCATCATCCAGTCCATCATTGAATCGGACACACTGAATGATCTTGGACTCTCCCACATCCTGCCCGCTCAGCCTCGCAAGCTACTCTACACCTACCCAGGTCTCGATATGGCAAAAAACGGCCTGCTGCCGGACTGCCACTGGACGAGCCTGAACTTTTATAACTTCGACCCTCATCAATACCTCCTCGATTCCCGCCTCGCCACGAGCAAGGTCCTCGTAAGTTTCCTCCCCATCGAGGCACCCTACCAGTTTGGCGACATCCTTTTCTTCCTCGACAATACCACCGGGGATGCCTTCCACTCCTGCGTCTTCCTCGCTGACACCCTTGTTTACACCAAAAACGGCCGAAACCTCCTCTCCCCCTGGGTGCTCATGACCATCGACGATGTGAAAAAGGTATACCTCTTCCGCGGCAATGGCCGAGTGCAGGGCTTCCGCCGCAAAGACATCCATGAGGCACGTCAAAATGCGGCGGCAAACGCCGCCAAGTAGGAAGCCGCCCCAGAAACGCAAAACGGGCCGGAGAATGAATCCGGCCCGCTTGGGAAAAC
>JBEIGR010000509.1:0-4342 GCA_040381795.1 Verrucomicrobiaceae bacterium
GGTGTGCATGGCTGGTATGCGAGCATGAAACGTCGATGATCACCATGGGGTGAAACCCTACCTCTGCCGTCGAAACCTCAGCCACTTCTCAAACTCGACAGCGATAAACACCACCGAAGCCACCGCGATGACGCGGAGCCAGGCTCCGGCGGAGATCGGGGCGCTGTGGAAGAGATGGTTGAGCATGCGAGCATACGTGAAGAGCACCTGCGCGGCGATCATGGTCAGTGATCCGGCGATGACCCAGCGGTTGGTGAAGAGGCCTAGCGAATGCGCGGGGTGCTTCAACGAGCGGCAGTTGAAGAGATAAAAGACCTGCACCAGCACGATCACATTCACCACAGCGGTGCGAGCGGAGGCTAGGCTAGCGTTTTCCATGCGCAGCTCCCACAAAAAGACGCCCAGGCCACCGGCGAGCATGATGGAGGACACGAGCCCGGAACGCAGAATGAGCGGCCAAGGCAGCAGCGGCTGCTGCGTGGGACGCGGCGGGCGGTTCATCACGTCGCCTTCCTTCGGCTCAAAGGCGAGCGAGAGGCCGAGCACGGTGTCGGTGAGATTGATCCACAGCAGTTGCAGCGGCACGAGCGGCAGCGGCAGGCCAAACAGGATGGCGCTGAGCAGCATGAGCGACTCGCCGAGGTTCGTGGGGATGATCCACACGATGAATTTGGTGAGGTTGTCATACACGCCGCGTCCTTCCTCCACAGCGGCCTCGATGCTGGCAAAGTTGTCGTCGGTGAGAATCATGGCGGCGGCACCTTTCGCCACATCCGTGCCGCTGATGCCCATGGCCACGCCGATGTCCGCCTGCTTCAGCGCTGGCGCATCATTCACGCCATCGCCAGTCATCGCGACGACGTGGCCGCGTGCTTGCAGCGCTTTGACGAGCCGCAGCTTTTGCTCCGGTGCTACGCGGGCAAAGACAGTTGTTCGCTCAGCCACTTCGGGCAGGTCTGCGTCGGTTATTTTTTCCAATTCGCTGCCGGTGAGCGCCGCGTCACCCTTCAGACCGATCTGCGTGGCAATCGCCCGTGCAGTGATGAGATGATCCCCCGTGATCATTTTCACGGCGATGCCTGCTTTGGCAAAATTCGCGATGGAGGCCACGGCGGCGGCGCGTGGTGGGTCGATCATGCCTTGGAGGCCGAGGAAAGTCAGATCTTTGGCGACATGCGAGTGATCCAGCGTGTCGTGTGCCTTGTCCACCTGTCGGCGCACCATCGCCAGCACACGCAGGCCGTGGGAGGCCATGGCATCGGCGCTGCGGAGCACGGCAGCTTTGTCGATAGCGTTGGTTTGGCAATCATCACCGAGGACGTCGGTGCAGCGGTCCAGCAGGCGCTCCAGCGCACCTACTTGGTAAATGACACGCTCATCTTCGTCCTCATGCAGCGTGGCGCGGAACATGTGCTCTGATTCAAAGGGGATCATGTCCACGCGGGGTGATTCGCGGTGCGTGGCGTTGTGTTTGAGGCCGATTTTTTCAGCAGCGACGATCAGCGCGGCCTCCGTGGGATCTCCCTGCACGGCGTGACGGCCGTCTTTGATCACGAGTTGGCTGTCATTGCACAGCAGGCCAGCGCGGAGGCACTCCGCTAGCGCGGCGTGCTCTTCCAGTTTCACGACGCTGCCATCGAGTGAAAGCTCGCCTTTCGGCTCATAGCCGCTGCCGGTGACGGTGTACAGTTTGCCACCCGCGAAGACCTCCCGCACGGTCATTTGGTTCTCCGTGAGCGTGCCGGTTTTGTCGGAACAGATGATCGTGGTGCTGCCGAGCGTCTCCACGGCGGGCAGCTTGCGGATGATGGCCTGCCGCCGTGCCATGCGTGACACGCCGATGGCTAAAACGATGGTCACCGCGGCTGGCAGGCCTTCTGGAATGGCTCCAACGGCCAAAGCGACGGCGGCCATGAACATGCCCGCCGGTTTTTCACCGCGCAGCACACCCACGGCAAACGTCAGCGCCGCGAGGCCCAGGATGACCCACAGCACCATTTGGCTGAAGCGGGCGATCTGTTTCGTCAGCGGCGTGGACATCTCCACCGCGCCTGCGATGAGGCCTGCGATGCGGCCCGTCTCGGTTTGATCACCGATGAGGCAGACGATGCCCTCCGCCTGTCCACTCGTGATGAAAGTGCCTGCAAAGGCCAAATTTGTGCGATCAGCCAGTTCGGTGCCTTCGGGCAAAACATCGAGCTGTTTGGCCACCGGCAGCGATTCGCCCGTGAGTGCTGATTCATCCGCCTGGAGGCTGCGAACCTCGATCAGCCGCATGTCCGCTGGCACGCGATCACCAGACTGCAAAAGCACCACTTCACCCGGCACGAGCGATTCGGACGGCACACGCACTTTTTTGCCCTCACGCCGCACCGTGGCCTCGGTGACGACCATTTTCGCTAGAGCTTCGATGGCGGTTTCTGCCTTCGTTTCCTGCAAAAAGCCGACGATGGCATTCACGAGCACAATGGCGCCGATCACCGCCGCATCCACCCACTCGCCGAGAGACGCCGTCACACCCACCGCAACGAGCATGATGTAAACGAGCGGTTGATGGAACTGCTGGAGAAACTTCAGCCACGCCGGTGTGCCGCGTTTGGAGCGCATGCGGTTCGGCCCGCCTTCCTTTTGCCGTCGAGCTACTTGTGCCGTGCTGAGACCTGCTTGCACAGAAGCACCGAGGGAGCTTGCTGCTTCCTCGGCGGTGATGGAGTGCCAGGCGGCAGGAGATGGAGGTTCCATAGGGGAGTATTAACTGCGGTAGCAGGCTATTGCTATCCATGGGGTGAAACCCTTCCACACATGGATCGACCTTGCTGTTGTTTCACAATCGCCCCATGGACGCTTTACCATGACTGACGAAAAAGAAATGACCGATGAGCAATGTGCGGATGCCATCGCAAATGACCTGTCTTTGAGCACCGATGAGATGCTGCTGGAGATCTACAAAGAAGCGGCGAACACCGCGCAAGCACCCGGGCCGCAGCTGGCAAAGACAGCCGCCAAGAGCGCGATTTTATCCCTGAGCATCATCAAGGAACAAGCGGCGATTCACCATCATCTAACGAAGCTGACGCACTATCTCACTTGGCTGACGGTGCTGCTGGCCCTGCTGACTTTAGGCCTGCTCGGTGCCACGATCGGCCTGCTGCATTATGCTCGGCAGGCGGATCAGCATCTGCACGCCATCCGGGTGATGGGTGAAGACTGGCAGAGGCAAGACGTGCCGAAATAGGCATGGACTGCGGCAGCCTGCTGCCGCTTTTCTCAAGCCAGCCTGCTGGCGGAAAGGCCAAAGCACACTCTTCACGCACCTCAGCTCCCGCCCGCGCGATAGCGGTAAAGTTACTGAAAGCGATGGGACGCTCGACGGCAGCAGGCTGCCGCAGTCCAAGTCATGCCACTTCCTCCGCCGTGCGATGTGAACCGTATTGCAGCGCATACACCCTCGTGAAGGCGGCTCCGAAGAACAGGATCTGCGCCGAATAAAACACCCACACCAGAATGATGATCAGCGAACCCGCCGCGCCATAGCTGGAGGCGATGGCGCTGCGCCCGAAGTAGAAGCCGAGCAGGAACTTTCCCACCTCAAAGAGCACGGCGGCGATCACCGCCCCCAGCCAGACATCCCGCCATGTGATGTGAACGTCAGGCACCATGCGATAGATCAGCGCAAAGAGCAGCGCGATCACGATCAGGGAGATCACCGCATTGCCGAAGTCCCATGAGGCATCGAGGCCGGGGAAGCGAGCATGCAGCCAGCCACCTGCTGCGGAGACCGCGGCGGAGAACAGAAACGACACGAGCATGAGAAAGCCCATGACGAAAACCATGGCGAAGGAGAAGACACGCTCCTTCACCAAGATGAAGACCGGGTGGCGCTTCGAGGACACGCCCCAGATTTGGTTCAAAGAATCCTGTAGCTCACCAAACACGCCGGAAGCACCGACGAGCAGCACGACGAAGCCAACGATCGTGCCGAGTATGCCCGCGCTCTCTGCGGCGGTCTGGGTCAAAATCATCTCCATCAACTCTGCACCTTCGTTACCGACGAAGTTTCTGAACTGACCGACAATTTCTGCCCGCGCCGCACTGCGCTCCACCGCCAGACTGACGAGTGAAAGCACGAGAATGGCGAGCGGCGCAAGCGAGAAGACGGTGTAGAAGGACAGTGCCGCGCCCATCTTCGGCACATGATGCGCGTCCCATTGGCGGAACGTCTCACGCAGGAGAGACAGGAGGCTATTCATGTGATCCTCTAGTCACCCGATGCCGCATCAGATGCGTCCTATGAGCAGCAGAACAACGAGGATGATGACGATGAGCGAGGCGGCACCACCGA
>JBEIGR010000510.1:0-4319 GCA_040381795.1 Verrucomicrobiaceae bacterium
CTTTGGGGGACCGTCGATCCAGGAGAGGTAAGGCACGGTGCCGCGATCCAGCCAAATGCGGGCGCGGACGGTGGTGTAGCGATCATCTGGCAACTCGGTGGCGTGGACAATATTCGGCGGAATGAGCCGCCAGCCATTGCCTTTCATGCCTTCGCCTTGTCGGCCGATGCCGAGCTGCATCGGCTGCGACTCGTCATAGTAGGACTTCAGGTCTTTGTAATAGGCTGTCAGGCCTCCGAGCATGAGATCCTTGCCATACGGGTGATGCCGATTCGCGGCGGTGGCTTCGACCTCGACTTCATACCAACCGGAATGCGGCACGCCGGTATCGCCGAGGCGGCTGAGGAAGAGTTTGCTATCGAAGATGAGTTCCTGATTTCGCAGTCCGTGGCTGAGATGAATGTAGGCTGGCCCCTTCGCTTTCTCTGCACTGATGACACCCAGCCCGAAGGCATCGTTGAGGCCGCTTAGTTTGTCCGCACTGTCCTTCCATTGCTTGACCTCGGGTTTGCCCGTCACGTCAGCGAGATCATAAGCGTGATCGAGCACTGCGTCGGCTGCCTTCAGATACTGCTCCAGATGATGCCGTGACGTGCGCAAGGCGGAGCCGATGTTGCGAAAGCCTTCCAGCTCCTCATCGCCGGGAAAGCTGGTGGTGGGATCGAACTCGCCATCGAACCCAAAGAGGTCCTGCATGGTGTGCAGATACTCCGCGCGGCTCAGCCGACGGTGCACCACCTGCCCGCCTCGATCTTGAGCGCTGGTCTGTGCTTGAATGAGTTGCTCCTCGATCCAGGCGAGCAAAGCCCGTCGCTCGTCATCGGTGGGTTGCTTCTTCTTCGCAGGTGGCATCTCGCCGAGTTGAAGTTGATGCAGCACCTCCTGCCAACGCTCCGCGATGGCAATGTCGGTGCCTACCTTCAAAGACAGGTCATCGAGCCGACGATCCCCCTTTTGCACATCACCATCGTGGCAGTCGAGGCAATAGCGCGAAAGGAAGGCGTCGGGTTTGAGTGAAGCTGAGTCTGCTGCGTGGAGCTGGATCGTCAGAAGAACGAAGAAGGATAGGCAGGAGAATGGGGGCAGGAGAATCTGGGACATTCTTCTGTCCCCATTCTCCTGTCGATGGATTGCTTTGTTTCGCTTCATACTACATCAGCAATTGATTGAGGTTCCCGCTGCTCGATCCGAACTGGTCGCGCTCGATGCCCATTTGCTGGAGCAGCGTGACGAAGAGATTGCAGAGCGGCGTTTGTTGGCGGCCATTCTTTGGGAAGAAGAGATGATGGCCGTGCTTGAAGCCCCCACCCGCGAGCACCACGGGTAGGTTCGTGTTCGCGTGCGCGCTGGCATTGCCCATGCCGCTGCCGAAGACCACGGTGCTATTGTCCAGCAACGAGCTGCCACCGATGTCTTTCATGGCGGCGAGTCGCTCCAGGAAGTGATCCAGCTCCGCCATCAGTGCGGACTCGATGATGTGCAACTGCCTCAGCTTGTCCGGATCCTGACCGGAGTGTGAGAGATCGTGATAGCCTCGATTGATGCCGGGGATGTTCGTCACGGGCAACGCACCGCCAATGTTCAGCGTGATGATGCGTGTGGCATCCGCCTGCAGCGCCAGCGCCGCGACATCGAAGTTAGCCCGAACGCGGTCCATGCAGCCTTCGCTCTTCCACTCTGGTTTTTGGCCAGCCGTCACAGGCAGCGGTTTGTCGAGCCACGCCATATTCGAGGCGTTGGCACGCTCGAAGTCACGCATCGCTCCCATGAACTCCTCCATCTTCTCGCGATCCCAGCGGTCCAGATGCGGAGCTACGCGCTTGGCATCTTGAGCAATGAGAGAAAGCACGGATTCATTCTCCGACAACTCCTCACGCCGCGCTGCTGCGGCGGACTTGCGTTGCGGTTTGAAAAGCATGTCAAACGCCACGCCCGGGTCCTCCAGCTTCGGCACCGCGATGCCCGAGCGCGTCCACGAGATCGCATCACCCGCGCCAACACCGAGGCAAAGCGATGGAAACCGCGTCAGCCCACCGAGATGCTCCTCCGCCATCTGATCGAGCGTCACACACCCATCCGCAAACCCCGCCGCCTGCTCGCGACGCACGCCGCTGAGAAAAGCATGCACGCCATAGTGACCTCCCTGCACGCCGGGATGCTCCAGTTGCGAGAACACCGTCATCTTCGTCCGCCAGCGCTCCAGAGGCTTCAGCAAAGGCGTCAGCTCCAGTTCCGGCCCATGAGTCGCCGGGAAAAATGATTCAGGCCGCACCCCAAAATCCAGCCCAATGCAAACCAGTCGCCGTGGAGCTTTCGATGCCTCCGCGCCATGCAGCGCGAGGTTCGAGAACCACGGAAAGGTCAGCGCAGTGGTGCTGAGAGTGTGGAGAAAGTTTCTTCTGTTCATAATGGCTTGTGGGTTCATTCAAAAATCGTTGTCGCGATATGGCCCTGAGGGGTTTCTTTTGTCGCCCAGTAATACATGACCACGAGTTGGTTTTCATGGTTCGTCACCAGACGGGGATAGCCCATATCCGAACTGTGGTCCTTGCCCGCTTGAAAATCGTCACGCAACGCCCGTTCGTCCCCCCAGGTTTTGCCACCATCGGAACTGATCCGCGCCTTGATCTGTGCCGACCTCCGGTCACCATAGGCGCAGGCGATCCTGCCGTCTTTCAGCGCAGCCAAGGCCGGAGGATTTCCATTCTGCTCCTTGCCGCCGGTTTCACCCACGCGACTCAGAAAGGTCCACGTCCTGCCATTGTCCGCGGAACCGAAAGCATCCACGTGTCCGGCCATGAAACCCTCGCCCTTGGCGTCCCGTTCGACCCTGTTGGCACGGACAGTCGCGACGATGGAGCCATCCTTCAGACGGCAGATCGCAGGCATGACGGCGCGGAATGGACCGCTGAGCGGCGCGATCCAGGAGACAAAGTGGAAGGTCTTCCCACCATCGGTGGTTTCCGCGACGTAGGATTTGTCCCACGGAGCCACCCACTGGGAGGGTTTGCCGCCATCGACCGTGCCGGTTGCTTCTCCCTTCACCTTTTTGAAATCCTTGGGGCGGGCTGCCATGAAGATGAGACAGGATTCGGGGCCGGTCACCAGATAGCCAGTGCGGGCGGTGCATTCCGTCCCGACAAGATTCGGATCTTCCATCAGACCGTTGAACCGATAAGGGCCACGCCAGTTCTTGCCCTTGTCGTCGGAAACAAAGAACGATCCCACCTTGTCAGTGTGACCATGATAACCATTGGCCATCACCTTCATCGCAAAACCCGGGGCTTCTAAATGGATCTTCCCCGGCGATGCGACGGGCGGAGCGCTTTTCCCGGCGAAATTTGCCGGTTCTTCCGTGGCCCATGTCATTCCGCCGTCGGTGCTTCGTGCCAGCAAGTTTTTGCGGTCCGTTTTTCCGATGTTGTGGCCCTCCGTTTCCAGATACGGTCCTTTGGTAAAGCCAACGAGGATTTCCTTTCCATCGTTCCATGTCCAAACGCCGTTGTTGGCAGGCCAGCCTGCAAACGAACCCGGCTCGGCGAAGACAACGGCGTTCTTTGCACCATGGGGCGTTGGCGGGTTGGTGGCAGTCCCGGCGGACGGGTCCGCAGCGAGCGCGGCGCTTCCGCTAACGGTTAAGACTGCGATCCAGATTCTCAATGTGCGTGTGGTTTTCATGGTCAGTGGGTTCATTTTGAAGGCGGTTGTTGGGTTTGAATGATCTTCCCCTCGGTGCCCTGATGCACAGCCTGCGTCGTGGCGGGAATCGAGACGTCACGAATGTCGAGGGCTTCGATGGTTCCGGCTTGATGATCGAGGACGTGCTCCAGGCCATCGGCGACGACATCGGTGATCTGGAGGCGCTGAATCTGCGGTTGCGAAGTGAGGTAACCGACACCCTCTGGCCAGCCACGGCGGCCTTTGCCGGGAGGTGTCACAATGCCGGCCCGCGCATCCATGAAGGACTTCAGCGCGGCGCGATCCATGGAGGTACCGATCAAGGAACCGGCGGGCGCGGTGGCTTGCGGTCTGTGCACCACAACATCGCGCACTTGCAGCAACGCGATGCGGCCATCGGCACGGATGAGCGGCGTGTGGCCGATGTCCTTGCGCGGATCATGGACGTTCAAGCCATCAATGCGCAGCCGATCAATCTTCGCATCCGGCTGGATCCACACGCGCGGGCGGTCGTCGATGGGCGCGTGGCTGCTGATGTTCTTGAGTGTCACCTGCTCCATCTTGCCCGCGAGCCAGAAGAGGAAGGCCGGGACGTAGTCATAGGCGCGTTGACCAGCGGGACGCAGGTCGATGTTCTCAAA
>JBEIGR010000511.1:0-4318 GCA_040381795.1 Verrucomicrobiaceae bacterium
GCCATGAAAAACGACCCGCAACTACCAAGGTCTGCACTACAAGCCATTTTGGAAACGACCTCTTGGAAAAATCAAGGCTTCCAGCACCACGAAACGTCAAAAATAGTCGTTTTTGCCTTCCAGTTCGCCAAGTCGGGCTAGCTGGCGAAGGTCGTTGATGGCATCGGTAAACAGAGGAACTCATGCGGCTGCTTTTTGATGAAGCAAAGGTGAATGCGCTCTTCACCAATTTCCCGGATGTGACAGTGAATTGGCTGAAGAAGACGAAAAGCCGCTCACTCTATTTTGGAAGGAATACCGTAGGCTCTGACAGGCCCCTATTCTAGCGCCCGATGTGGCTGGCGGTGTGCTCGGCGATCTCATCTTTCGTGTGAGACGAAGGAATCGAAACTCTCACACTCAAGGTGCGGTGACTTCCAGTCGCACGCTCGGCATCGGCGCAGCCTCGACGTTTTGCTCCCAAATCATTTTCTGGTGCTTGCTGCGGAGCTTCACGGTGAATTTGTCCATGCGGCCCCTCAACTTCTCGTCGGTGCGGTTCCAGATGACGATGGCCTCGATGGGGAACTCTTCTTCAAAATCGAGAGACCAAAGGGGGCTGGCACTCTTGCTGTCGGTATGGCTGATCTTGTCACCTTTGCTCTCATCGCCGCCGGTGTTGCCGTCGATGGCGTACTCGGGCTTGCCGCCGTATTCTTCGCCGCTTTGGGTGACTTTTCCCTTCGCCGCGATGTTTTTACCGTCGCTGATGACCTCCACCTCGGCGAGGTTGATGACCATGCCCTTTGCAGCCTCGATGCGGACGTAGCGTGCCATGATGCCTTTGATGGCTGGTGCGGGTTGAGGGGCGGCGGCAGGCTCCGTGCCCGTTGGAGCGGGGACTGCCGTCTCCGCAGGAATGGGTGAGCCAAAGCCCAGCTTTGCGTAAACCGCATCCACCATCTTCTTCAAACCGCCGCCGCCATTGCCGGTGAGAGCGATGATGACGAGGCCCAAGATGATCAGCGCGATGAAATTGAGCACAATGATGGCCGCTAGACGGCCTTTGCTGCGCTTGGGAGCCGGTGGAGCAGTGGAAACGGGCTTGTCCTTCGCCGTGGCGGGACCGCTGGCGGCTGTGGCAGTCGTTTTGGGGCCGACAGGCTTCGGCCGCGGAGCGCCGGGATGCATGGGCGCGGTGCCGCTTTGCAGCAGAGGTCCGGTTTGATAGCCAGCGGCCATCACCGGGGCCTGGCGTGGCGGCATCTGGATCATACCGGTGTGCATGCTGAGCATGAGCGAATCGAGTGCCTGGGCTACGCTCGGTGGACGCTGCGCGGGATCTAGCTTCATGAGCCAGCCGAGCCATTCGATGAAGGCGGGATCAATATCCGGCCGCATTTGGTGCAGCACGACCACGTTAAAGGTCTGCCATTCGGCGAGGATCTGCTCCGGCGTGTCGCCTTGAGCCGGGGCGGTGTTGGTGGCGAGAACAAAGAGGCTCGCGGCCGCGGTGAAGAGATCGCTTTGGCTGGTGGCCGGTGCTCCAGCATGACGCTCAGGAGCCATGAACCACATCGTCTCATGCGGCTGCGCCTCGCGGGCCTGCGAGAGGCCCCAGTCCTGAATTTGGAGAAACACGCCCCCGGAGGGATGATCGGCGAGGAGGAGATTGCTCGGCTTCGGATCGCCATGCGGCAGGCGCAGGTGCTCGCCCACCAGCAAGGCCTGCATGAGCTGCACCGCCACGGCACGGAGATCCACCGCCGTGATCTGCCGCTCCGCCGCGAATTGCCGCGCATTCATGCCCGGCATGTACTCGCTCACGATGGCAAACTCCTCCTCCGTGGGCAGCAGCGTGATGAAACCCGCGATCTGCGGATGCCGGAGCTGCATTAACGCGGGGGCGAGGAGCTGCAAACGCTCGCGGTCATACGGATGCGAGGCCTCATGATCGGCGAGCAGCGCTTTGATGAGCACTTTGCGGCCCGTGGCCGTCTCCACGCCTCGATAGATCTTCGCCCCCGGCCCGGCGGCGAGGAGTTTTTCAGGCTGGAAGTGGTCGTACATGCGCGTCGGGAGACAATAAGAGCTGCAGCATGGCAAACTCACCCGCGAGTGCGCAAGGGCTGTTTCTGTGAGGAGGTGAAAAAATCTCACTTCATCAGACGCAGCTCCCGCAGTGTCTTGAGCAAGTCGCGAGCATCTTCTCCCGGCATGAAGCCCTCCTTGAGATAACTTTCTGTGATGCCCACCGCCTCGTCCCAATGTCCCTGCATGGCCTGGAAGAGGATGTAATTCCGCACGAAAAGCAGGCGGTCCTCGTTATTGATGGCGGCGGATGCGAAGGCAGGCATCTCTTTGATCTTGTCAAAGATGACCACCGCCTCGCGAATACCCTCCTCCGAGCAGTCGCGTTTCAGCATGAACACCACTTTCTGGTTCCACAGCATGAAGTCATCCGGTTCGTCTCTCAGGCAGCGATCCAGCAGTTCATCTGCGCGGCGGTACATTCCCAGAGATTGCGTGAGCGCAGCGACCGACTGACGACGTTTTTTGTGAGGATCGACGGCCAGCATCAACTCGAAAGTGGCCGCACTCATCGCATCATCTTTGAACTCTCCTTGGCATAGCATGTGGAGAAACCCCAGCAGGTTTATACGAATGGGATCGTGTCGCAGTCCGTTCAGTAGGTGCTGTGTGCCGAACTGGAACCTGCCGCCGTAGAGCCCGTAGATGTCCATGCGGCAGAATGCCTCGTGTATCATGGCTGCCTCCCGATCCATGGCGGAGTCCAGGCGGAACTTCAAATGACGGGAAGCCTCTTCGAACATTTTTCTCTCCTCCTCAGGCATCGAAAGGAGAAAATCAGGGGTTTCCACCTCTTCGAGCTTGCCGAAGGTGGAGTCGCTTTTAAGCAAGGTCGCGGTTGCTTGGTGCTTATCGCCGGGAGCGGCCTTGTTCGGCGAAAGTAGGCCTTTGATCGCTGTTTCATATGCCCATGCTAGGAAGACCGCCGCGTAGGCCTCGCTGTCGCCCGCCGCAGGTCGCAGAGCCTTCCTCAGTGTCGCCACATCTCGAAACACAGGACTCTGGCTCATGCCCATGCTTCCTTTCGCGTAAAGCATGTTGGTGGACGTTACGGCAGGATCACTGGCGATTACGGCCAGGTTGGTCCAAACTTCAATGAATTGCCCCAGTGCAAGGCAGCGCAGCAGGATGGCAAGATCCGAACTGGACGCTGCGGACTCCAGCGCGTCCAGTTCGGCACAGAGCTGCGCTGCATGTGAGGCGACTTTTTCGATATCTGCGGCTGACGGACGGTGCTCCAGCAGTCCCTTGAAGTATTCATCCACCGTTACTCGCATGTCGGTTTCGATTCCCGCCGCCTCATTGAAGAGGCGTGCGGCACCGATGCTTGCGATGACAAATCTTGCACGCAGGTGTCCTGCGTCTCGCTTCAAAG
Organism: Verrucomicrobiaceae bacterium; assembly: GCA_040381795.1. Lineage (GTDB taxonomy): Bacteria > Verrucomicrobiota > Verrucomicrobiia > Verrucomicrobiales > Verrucomicrobiaceae > Prosthecobacter. Next base: position 3,446 of record JBEIGR010000511.1, read on the forward strand.
CCTCGCGAGCGGCATGCTCCGCCTCTGAGAGCCTGCATCGCGTTGCAAACAGGGCATCCGCGAGCATGGCCTGTGCATCGGTATCTTCTGGTCGGCTCGTCGCGGTTTTACGGCATGCCTGAAGCAGTGCTTCACGATGCCGGGCGCTGTCCTTTTCCTGCTGCAGGTCGTCCGTCAGCTCCCAAAGCTGGAACAAAACCTCGACGGATGGTTTCGCGGCCTCTAGTTCCCGCACTTTCCTTCGGGATGCCTCGGGTTGATGGTCAAAAACAAAACCGTGCTGTCCGCGGTTGATTTTCGCACTGCCGATCGAGACGACGACCTTTGTTGACTGCATCTCCTTCGCCAGCTTTTGCGCAATGGTCGTAGCCATGGTGGCTTCCGGCTTCAACTCGAGGAGCTTTTGGACGCGTTCCGCAAGTCCTCGGGCGTCCTCATTCTCGTTGCCAAACAGCTTCTCGATCTTCACCGCCGCATCACGAATGACCTGCTTCACCTCGCCAATGTCAGGTTTGGTCGGCTCAACAGCTTGTGAAATATTGGAGCATGCCCAGCAGCCAAGGATGCCTGCAGCGGCCAAAAACGGGAGTCTTGCCTTCTTCATCCCCCATTGTGCCAGCAGCGAGTCCTGGATGGCAATGGCAAAATGGCTGACTATGCCGCATCCATCCGCTCCCATGCACTTTCCCGCTTCCTTCCCGGTAAACTGCCCCGGAAAGGCAAGAACGACCATCCCTTGCCGTATTGGCCGCTGATTTTAATCTAACCACGCACCCCTCGCACACCATGTTCCGCATCCCTGGAGTTATCGGTAAAGACCTCTGTGACACCCATCTCGGCAGCACTCGCCGTGACATCCTTCGCGTCGGAGGC
>JBEIGR010000512.1:0-4307 GCA_040381795.1 Verrucomicrobiaceae bacterium
CTACTCCCTGAACTTCAAAGCCGCCCACGGCTGGAACACCACCTGGGTCTCCGGTTACAACAACGACCTCCTCAGCTACGTCCCCAGCCTCCGAGTGCTGAAGGAAGGCGGTTACGAAGGCGTGACGGGCATGTTTGAATACGGCCACCGTGCGCCCTACACGGAGACGGTGGAGGAGCGTATCACGACGAAGGTCGAGGAACTCGTGAAGCAGACCAAGTGACTACTTGCCAACGACTGGGGCCGTCTGTTCCGGCGTCACACGGCCGCCGGGCAGTTCCATGAGCTTGATGTTGCGGAAGTGAATCTCCGCGCCCTCGGATTCGAGGCAGAGGTAGCCTTTGCGCACGGTGCTTTGGCTGATGCCGTTGACGAACTTGCCGTTGATCGAGAGCTTCACCGTTCCATCGACGCAGACGACATCATAGGTGTTCCATTCGCCTTTGCCTTTGCAGCGGAACTCCCACGACATGCTGCGGCGACCACGTGGATTGTCGGGGATGCCTTCGAGGCCGTTGGCACCGAAGAGTTCGCCGGAGACGTAGCCGGGATGATTGGGCTGGCCGTCCTTGGTCGGATGCAGCTTGGGCCATTCGAGTTCCAGCATCTGCACTTCCATGCCTTTGGGCAGCGGACGGTCCGGCGGCGTACTCCCTTCGCTCCAGACGAAGACGCCGGAGTTGCCGCCCGCCTGCGTGTGCTTCCATTCGATGTGCAGGATGAAGTTCTCATACTGCTTCTCGCTGCGCATCACGCCGATGGGCAGGCCTTTGCACACAAGCAGGCCGTCTTTCACGCTCCAGGTGTCCTTGCTGGTGTTCACATCCACCCAGCCCGTGAGATCCTTGCCATTGAAGAGATCGCGCCACTGCGGCACTTCGTCGGCGAGAGCGGTGGTGGCGAGGAGGAGCGGGAAAAGGAGGTGTTTCATGGCGTGACTCTCACAGCGCGGCCCGGACGAGCATCTTTCACGAGTTCGCCATCGCGCACGACGAAAGTGCCGTTCACGAGCACATGCGGAATGCCTGCCGAGGGCGTGGTGGGCGCTTCAAAGGTCGCGCGGTCGATCACTTTGGCCGGATCGAAGATAGTGATGTCAGCGTCGGCTCCGATGGCAATACGGCCCTTGTGTTTCATCATCGGCACATGACCTTCGAGACGTTTGGCGGGCAGGATGGTCATCTTCGCCAGCGCATCCATCAGCGGCAGCAGTTTCTTTTCGCGGGAGTAATGGCCGAGCACACGCGCAAAGGTGCCCGCGCCGCGCGGATGTCCTTTGCCATCCACAAACGGGATGCCGTCGCTGGCGATCATCACGCCTGGATGCGCGATGGCCTTCTCGACGTTCTCGTCCTTCATCATGTAGATGATCACCCAGCCGCCCTGCTTGCGATACGACTCAAACGTCTCCTGCGTGAGCCGTTCACCCGTCGCCGCCCAGGCGAGATCGCCGTAGCTGATTTTGAGATTGTCCTGCCAGCCGGGGTTGAACATCGCCGACTCAAGCGCGGTGGACGCGGCGGTGTAGGGATACACTTCAGTCGTGAGATCCATGCCAGCGGCCTTGCTGGCGTCGATCAGCTTCAAGACCTCCGGCACATCCGTGATGCCGCTGCTGCCGACGTGCACGATGTGCAGCGCCGCGCCGGTTTTCTTCGCCGTGTCGATGGCCTCGCGGATCGCGGCGATGCCAAACGCTCGCGTGTGGACGAACGCGGGCACCTTGCGTTCCTCCGCGATGCGAAACATCGCCTCGATCTCACTCGGATCGGCCGCTGGCGTGTAATTGATGCCGAAACCGATGCCCAACGCGCCTTCATCGAGCCCACGGCGAATCGCCTCGCCCATGAGCTTCAATTCGACCTCGCTCGCGATCTTGTTGGCTCCTGCGGGCGATGCTCCGATGCCGGCGAGACGCGCCCGATTGACCGTCCAGTGGCCGACTTCGATGCCAGGATGAAACGCTGCAAACCTTGCTGCGATATGACCCACTGTTGCGCCATAATTCAGCGGTGCCCTGCCTTCCATCGAGCGATACCAGGGCTCCACCGGATAAACACCCACTTCGACATCAAGCGCCGTCGTCACGCCATCGCGTGCCTGGATCTGCATGTCACTCGTGGTCTGGCCGTGCGCATGGATGTCGATGAAACCGGGTGCCACGACATGCCCGGCCACATCGATGACTTTTTCGCCCACGAGCGGTGCTTCGGAGATCGCGGTGATTTTACCGTCTTTGATGCCCACATGGCGGATCGCATCGAGTTTCGTCGCCGGGTCGATCACGCGGCCATTAGCGAGCACGAGATCGTAGTCCGCCGTGGTCGAGCCGACACGCAGCTCGGCGGCATGCAGCAAAGGCGTGACAAGGAGTGCTAGGAAGAGTCGCATGAACGACAAACGGGCCGCAGCAGCCGTTCCTTCGAGTTGCAGGCCGTGTGAAGCCTGCAACAAGACCCCACGCTTCTGCTTATTGATTCCCTGCATCCATCATGAACGCCATTCCAACTTCCAACCGCCGCTCGTTTCTCCAAAACACCGCCACAGCAGCCTCCGCGCTCATCTTGCCATCCGGGCTGCTGCGAGGCCAGTCGGCTCGCAAGCTCAAGGTCGGCTTCATCGGCATGGGCGGACAGATCCAGGGGCATGTGAGTAAGATTTTGCAGCTCGGGCATCAAGTGGGTGCGCTGTGCGATGTCGATACCGCGCAGATCGAGAATTCAAAGAAGCGCCATGGCGCGGGAGTGGCAGATGCGGCGGTTTACCGCGACTACCGCGTGCTGCTGGAGAAGGAGAAATCACTCGACGCCATCGTCATTGCCACGCCGGATCACTGGCACGCGCCGATCTGCCGCGCCGTGATGCAGGCTGGCAAGCATGTGTATTGTGAGAAGCCGCTGACGCACACGATCGCGGAGGCGCGTGAACTGCGCGAGATGTCACGCACGGCGAAGGTGATCACGCAGACGGGCAATCAAGGCAGCGCATCGCCGAATCTACGTCGCAGCATGGAACTGATCGCCGCAGGATTCTTCGGCGCGATTAGCGACATCCACGTCTGGCATCCCACCCATAGCTGGCCGAGCGGCGAAGAGCGCCCCGCTGGCAATGATCCCGTTCCCAGCACGCTCGACTGGGACTTCTGGCTCGGCACCGCACCGGAGCGAAGCTACAAGACCGGCATCTACCATCCGGCGAAGTGGCGCGGCTGGTATGACTTTGGCAACGGCTCGCTCGGTGATTTCTGCTGCCACGGGTTCAACATGCCCGTGCGTGCCTTGAATCTCGATTACCCGATACGCATCGAAATCAGCGGCACCGGCATGGGCAAAGAAAGTTTTGCTGCGGCCTGCACGGTGCATTTCCACTTCCCTGCGCGCGGCGGTCGCGGCCCAGTGCGGCTGCATTTCTACACGGGCGGCGATTTGCCACCGGTGGACGTCACCGCATCGCTGATCGGCACCTTTGGCAGCCTGCCGCGCACCGGCTGTCTGCTCATCGGCGAGCAAGGGCAGCTCCAGAGCGGCCTGTGGAACTCCGACTGCTATGTGAAGCTCCACAGCGACGCGAAATTCACCGGCGCAGACAATCATCCCGCCGCAAAGCAGATCCCCATCACACTGCCACGCGTGAAAGGCCACATCGATGAGTGGATCGACGCCATCCAGGGCGGCCCGAAGGTGTTCGCTGACTTTGATCTCGGCGGCCATCTCACCGAGATCGGCCTCTCCGGCATCGTGGCGCTGCGTTTGCAAAAGAGCATCGACTGGGACGGCCCGAACATGAAAGTCCCCGGCATGCCGGAGGCGGACACGTTCATCCGCAAAGCCGAACGTACGAAATACGGACGCGCGTGACGAAGGTCAGCCCACCAATTCGCTGATCACCTTTCCTTCATCGGCGACGATGGGACGTGGGCGGCCCTGCGGATCGATCCAGTTGGTGTTCTGCTCGATGCCGAGATGATGAAACACCGTCGCGGCGAGATCGCCGGGGGCAACGCGGCGGCTGTCGATGTCACCACCCTGGCGGTCGGTGCTGCCGATGACCTGGCCGTGTTTCATGCCGCCACCGGCGACGACCATGGACATCACGCGCGGCCAGTGATCGCGTCCGGCGTTTTTGTTGATCGTCGGACTGCGACCAAACTCGCCCATCATGAGGATGAGCGTGCTGTCGAGCAGGCCGCGATCTTCGAGATCGGTGACGATGGCGTGCAGCGTGCGGTCCACGCTCGGCAGCAGCGGTGTGAGGCCCTTCTTGATGCCGCCCCATTTCACTTCATCGCCATGATGATCAAAGTAACC
>JBEIGR010000513.1:0-4305 GCA_040381795.1 Verrucomicrobiaceae bacterium
CACGTCTGTGAACCGCGCCGCTGAGGCCATGACGATCTTCGCCGTGATGTGCGCCGGTCTCTTCCCGGCCTTCCACGTCGGTCGTGTGTGGATGGTGTGGTTCCTCGCTCCGATCCCGAACGCCAACGCCATCTGGCAGAACTTCAAATCGCCCCTGCTTTGGGACGTGTTCGCCGTTTCGACGTATTTCAGCGTTTCCGCCGTCTTCTGGTATCTCGGCCTTGTTCCTGACCTCGCCACGCTGCGTGACCGCTGCCGTCCGGGGCTCAAAAAGTTCTTCTACGGCCTCTTCGCCATCGGCTGGCGCGGCGGTAACCGTCACTGGAGCCATTACGAGACGGCCTACATGCTCCTCGCGGCCCTTTCGACCCCGCTGGTGCTCTCCGTGCACTCCGTCGTGTCCTTCGACTTCGCCACCTCCATCGTCCCCGGCTGGCACACCACCATCTTCCCGCCTTATTTCGTGGCTGGCGCTATCTTCGGCGGCTTCGCCATGGTGCTCACGCTCATGATCCCGGTGCGCCGCATCTATGGTCTGGACGATCTTCTCACGCCCAAGCACGTCGATAACATGGCGAAGATCATCTTGCTCACGGGCACGATCGTCGGTTACGCCTACTGCATGGAGCTCTTCATGGCCTACTACAGTGCCAATCCGTATGAAGCCGCCGCCTTCACCCTTCGTGGTCTCACCGGTCCGTCCATCTGGGCTTACGCGTTGATGTTCAGCTTCAACGTCTTCGCTCCACAGTTCTTCTGGTACCGCCCCTTCCGCCACAACATGTGGGTCGTGATGGCCGTCTGCATGTGCGTGAACATGGGCATGTGGTATGAGCGCTACGTCATCATCGCCACCACCCTGGAGCGTCACATGACGCCAGGCTCCTGGGGCGAGTACAGTGCCACCTGGGTCGATCAATGGACCTTCATCGGCACCTTCGGATTCTTCATGATGCTATTCCTGCTGTTCCTGCGCTTCCTGCCCGTCATGGCTATCGGCGAAGTCAAAGGCGTGCTGCCGCAGTCTGATCCTCACTTCGATGATCACGGCGAGAAAGGTATCCAGGAGGAAGACCTCATGGCTTATCCCGACCGTCACGTCGCCAAACCCGTTGCCGCCTAATTTCACCCCTGAACCTGATTGTGAGCACCACCCTCAAACGAGTACACGGCTATCTGGCGGAGTTTGATAACGTCCAGGACCTTTACCATGCCGCCGAGCATGTGCGCGACGCGGGCTACAGCCGCTGGGACGTTCATACGCCCTTTCCTGTCCACGGCATGGATGCCGCCATGGGCAATCCCCGTTCCATCCTGCCGAAGCTCGTCTTCTGCGGCGGCATCACCGGCACTACGGTGGCCTTCATCCTCCAGACCGTCACGCAGACGAACTTCTGGGGCCAAACGCTCGGCCTCAAATTCGTCGAGGACATCGTCGAGACCTATCCCACCGTCGTGCAGGCCAAGCCGATCGACATCTGGACGCTCCCCGCGTTCTTCCCGGTGATGTTTGAGCTTACGATTCTCTTCTCGGCCTTTACTACCCTTTTCGGCCTGCTCGCCCTCATGGGCCTGCCACGCTGGAATCACCCGCTTTTCACCTCGAAGCGCTTCGCGAAGTTCTCCGATGACGGGTTCTTCGTCTGCATCGAGGCCCGCGACCCTAAATTCAGCCAGGACGGCACCAAGGCCCTCCTCGAAAAGGCCGGCGGCAAGAACGTCGAACTCGTGGAGGACGAAATCTAAGCCCCGGGCAACCGCACGACCATGAAGTACTTCTTCCTCAGCTACCTTTTCATCGGTGCCATCATCGTGAGCGCCTTCGGCCTCCGCGGCTCCAAGTCCGAACTGCCTCCCATTGAGGTTTTTGACGACATGGACCATCAGCAGAAGGTCAAATACCAGGCCGTCAGCGAATTCTTCGCCGATGGCCGCGGTGCCCGCCTCCCTGTGAAAGGCACGGTGCCAATGGGCTTCGAAATCCCCGCCAAGCCAGCCGCCGATGGCGAAAAGCCTACGCGCTTCGCCTTCACCAACGGCCTCAGCTACTACCAGACCGGCAAAATGGGCGATTTCTACGGTGACGGCCTCCCCACCGAGATCACCAGCGATCCTCTCGTTTACAACGACGCCTTCATCAAACGTGGTGAGCAGCGTTACGGCATCCACTGTGCCGTCTGCCATGGTGCCAGTGCGAATGGCAAGGGCATCACCTCGAAGTTCGGCATCCTGGCCGCCTTCAACTTTCAGCAGCCCGGCAATACCGATCCAGCCAACGCCGCCACCTTCCGCGCGGACGGAGCCATCTTCGACGTCATCACCAACGGCAAAGGCCTCATGGGAGGCTACGGCGGCAATATCACCCTCCGTGACCGCTGGGCCATCGTCGCCTACATCCGCGCCCTCCAGCAGGCCGCCAAGGACAGCGGAGCCACCCTTCAATAACGGCACCACACGAATTCCGGCATGAGTCACCACGTCTCCTTCAACGATCTGCCCCAGGGCGGTGAAAAATTCGAACCCGCCAAGGGCGGCAAGCTCATCGGGGCCCTCGGCCTCTTCGGCGTGCTCGGTCTGGCCGCCTCGGCGTTCTTCTTCTTCAAGAACACGGACACCTTCGCCTACTCCTGGCTGTTCGCGATCTTCTTCACCTTCACCTTCTGCGTCGGCGGGGTCTTCTGGATCATGCTTCACGCCGCCTCGAACTCGAGCTGGGGCGTCGCCATTCGCCGCCTGTGGGAAAACCTCGCGAACATGGTCGTGATTCTCGGCCTTCTCGCCAGTCCGCTGCTCATCCCGGCAGTGAACAAGCACCTTTACGAGTGGATGAACCATCATCGGGAAGCCGCTCATCACGCCGCCGAGCATGGTGGCACCGTGAAAGAGGCGCTGCACCACATGTCTCACGACAATCCGCACCTTCACATCCTCCACGCGAAGTTCGGTTACCTGAACATCAGCAACCACTTCATCCCGCCCTTCTCCTGGCAGACCCGTTTTGTGCTCTACTTCCTCATCCTGGGCTACATCGCCCGTGTGATGCGCAAAAAGTCCCTCGCTCAGGAGCAGGATGGTGACATCAAACACACCATCTCCTCCCGTCAGTTCTCCTGCCGCTGGCTGCTTTTCTTCGCCCTCACCTCCACCTTCGCCGCCGTCGATTGGCTCATGAGCCTCGACTACTCGTGGTTCTCCACCATGTGGGGTGTGTACATCTTCGCTGGCAGTGCCTGGTCCTCCATGGCGCTCACGATCTTGCTCGTCACCTGGCTGAAGAGCCTCGGCTATCTGCAAAAAGTCGTCACGCAGGAGCACTACCACCTCATGGGCAAGCTGCTCTTCGCCTTCACGGTGTTCTGGGCCTACATCGCCTTCTCGCAGTATTTCCTCATCTGGTATGCCAACATCACCGAGGAAACCCGCTTCTACCTCACACGTAACACGGAAGGCTGGCGTGGCGTCTCCATCTTCATCGTCGTCGGCCACTTCATCGCACCGTTCCTGGCCCTCCTCTCGCAGGCACGCAAAAAGAAGCCCTACGTGATGGTTTTCGTCTGCCTCTGGGTCATCTTCATGCACCTCGTGGACATGTACTGGAACGTCATCCCTGAGCGTGGCCCCTCCCTCGGCATCGGCTGGTGGGTTGATGGTGCCTGGATTCAAGACGTCGCCGCTCTGTGCGCCGTCGTCGGCACCATGGGCTTCCTCTTCCTCCGCGGCCTGTCCAAATACAGCCTGTATCCCTGGCGTGACCCTCGTCTCATCGAGTCCGTGAACGTCATCAACTGATCCGCACCCCGTTTCGATCCCATGTCGCAGCCTGAACAAACTCAAAAAGCCGGCGCCACCTTCCTGTGGGTGCTCGGAGCCTTCGCGGGCTTCGCCGTGCTCTTCAGCATCCTCCAGTCCACCGCCAGCACGCCGGAAGATCCCCGCATCGCCGAGCGCCTCGCTGCCAAGGAGGAGATCACCAAGCTCCAGGATGCCAATTTGACCGCCATGGGTCTCAAAGACGCCGCAAAGAAGGCTGAAGCCTTCAACAAGGCCCTCGCCACCCTCAAGGCCAAGCCCGTCGGAGCCAGCACGCAGGTCGTTCCCGGTTCCCCCACGCAGTTGAAGCAAGCCGCCGCGGCCGCTCCAGCCCCCGCACCTGCGGCAGCCCCTGCTGCTCCACCAGCCGTTCCCGCGAAGTAATCTTCACTCCGCCCCTCTTCCCACTCGATATGGATTCCACTTCTAACTCCCCGGACCTCGCCGCCGACAACCAGCGCCGTGCCGCCATCGACAAATCGGTGCGTGGGCCCG
>JBEIGR010000514.1:0-4271 GCA_040381795.1 Verrucomicrobiaceae bacterium
CACCCGCATTTCCAGCCTTTGTGCTGATATCGCCCAAGCTACCATTACCAACCCCTCCATGGCGAACATGCTAAGCCGTCTCGTAGCGACCTTCCTGCCCTGATGTTGCGTGGTGCAATAGCCGCAGCCAGGCGGCCCAGGGGTTTGATAGGAACATGCTTTTACGGGTGCCGGGTCGAGTTGACCCTGGACGTGGCGCGGGGCCGGGGTGTGAGGGGGTCTGTCTGCTAGGACATTGCTTTTGAGGGGTGCGCGTCGAGTTGGCCCTGGGCGTGGAGTGGAGACGGGGTGTGAGGGGGGGGCTGATCCGAGTGTTTGCCGCCTGGTGCCGATGTATGCCGCCCAGTGCAAGGGAATCTCTTTCCGTGCTCGTCTGTGACCCTGGGTCGGCCCCCCACCACGCAAATTCCATGCAAACGCGTTTTTCAGCTTTCCACTTTTTTTCACTGCCCGTTTGCTGACAGTTCACTCATTATCAACGATTTGGGCGTTTTGCGGTGAAGTGGATTTGGTGGAAAATCAGCCGTTTGTATCCCGCAGCAGCGTCGCCAACCGCTCCACGTTCGCCAGCGTGATCTGATCCGGCCCGAGGCGATACACGCGCCAACCAAGCAACCCCGCCTCGAGGTATTTCTCCAGATCGGCGTTGAAGCCGGCGGCCCGGTTGTGGCGGCCATTCACCCAGATGCCACCCTCGATCTCAATCAACACACGGGCCTCCACATGCGCAAAATCGGCCCTCCAACGCCGCTCGTGATGGAAGCGGTATTCCCTCTCCAAGGGAGGGCCGTTCGTGTGTTTCCAGAGCATCAGAAAGCGATCCTCCAGTCGGGAGGGGGAGCGGGCGGCACGGTAGCGCAGGCGGGGCATGGCCTGCGTGGCGAGTCAATTCACCTCGGGGCTGAGTGTAAGGACTCAGGTGCTTTCTCGGAGTTTTGAAGGCGGCGCTCCAGTTCGAGCAGCCGCTTTTCAAAGTTCCTGCCCGTCTTGCGGCGCTCGAAGCATTCGTTGATGTAGCGCTCAAAGGCGCAGCAGAGAATGAGGAGAAAATACGCCAGGCAGATGGTGAGCGTCCAAGCGATGATGGTTTGAGGATTCATGGAGTGCGTAGGATTTTGGGGTTTGGTTGATTTAGAGCAGCTTCATCTGGTCGGGATCATCGACCTGGCTCTCGATCTCGTCGGTGATCGTTTTGCTGATGCTGCACTTCACCTTGAGCTTGGCGGGAGCGCCGTTTTGAATGCTGATGCGCAGGCCGATGGCGAACTTGCCGTCATCATCGGCGGAGTCCTTCGCCTCGCGCCAGTGGGTGGAGAGCAGTTCGCGAACGTGGTCGAGGGCTTGGTCTTGGAGGGGTTGATCGGTGTCCATAGTGGTGTGTTGGTGTGGGTGTGGGTTGATGGGGGTTAGGCTTGGAGTTCCTTGATGATGCGGGTCACGAGGTTGAGGTCGCGCACGAGGATTTCCTTCTGCTCGCGGGTGGCGCGTTTGAGCCAGCCGTCCTCCTTCATCTGCCACCACCACGCGTTGAGGCGGTTGAGGAAGGGGATGTGGTTGAGGCGGCCACGGTCGGCCGGGTCGATTATCATTTCCTTGGGGGTGAGAAGGCGTCCGACGATGATGCTCTTGCGCAGGCGGCGGGTGGGCACGGGACCGATCACGGGGTCGGCATGATCCATCGCGATTTGCAGCCAGCGCTGCTGGCCGGTCTCATCCAGCTTCGCCACCGCCTTGTGGTGCTCCCAGGAGAGATGTTCGTTGCGCAACGAAGAGGGCACACGGCGGGCCACGTAGGCGTAGGTGGCCAGCGTGCTGCGGTCCAGGCCGGTGAGACGCAGGGCCTCCTCGTAGATCTCCTGGGGGATGCGGGCGCTGCTGATGGGTTCCTGCTCAAAGCCTGGGAGGCGTTTCTGGCCGCGAAAGTGGTCCTCGCCATAAACGAGCCAGTCGCCGATGACGAAGGCGGCGCTGGCCATGGCGGTGCCGAAGCGGGCGGCCATGTCCTTCCATTCGTCGAAGGTGAGATCCTTGGCGATTTGCAGGCCGGTGCGGGTGAGGGAGACTTTGGTTTGCATGCGGGCGGGTTTCATGGGTGGTTTTCGAGGTGGTTCACGCGCGAGGCGCAGGAGTTGTGGCGGGCGCTGAGAGGGCGCATGGCGCGACTGGGCTTCAGGTTGAGGGCGATAGTCAACTCGACGCAGCGCTTGGAGACGGCGGCGCGGGTCACGCCGTGGCGTTCGGCGATCGCGGTCATGGAGTCGCCGCGGTAGGCAAGGCCGGTGACCAAGGCGAGGCATTCGAGGGAGAGGCTGGCGTTGCTCTGCATGAGCATCTCGCCGATGAGGCGGCGCATGATCTCATGAGGGGCGTCGTCTCGTGCCAACTGATCGACGTCCAGTGCGGCGGGAGCAGCCCCGACAGCGGCGGGTTCGTCTTCGGTTATGGGGGCGTCCTCGCAGCGGGCGCGGGAGGACTCGGCGGCGTCCTTGGTGGCACCGCCGGAGCCGGAGGGTAGGTAGGCTTTGTCCAGCCCCACGGTCTGGAGTTTCTGGCGCTCCTCGGGAGGCATGGATTTGATCCACTCCGTGTATTCGCGGCGGTAGTTGTCGTCGCGTTCCCGCTGCCTCGCGGCGTAGGTGGAGCTGATGGGCGGGGCATCATCATCGTCATCGTCGTGCATCGGGATGGCTCCTTTCATTTTTCGCCCCAGTGGGAGCATGACCCCGCCTCGACCTCGATGGGCACCTGCGGGAACAGGGCGGCCATCGCCTCGATCATGGAGGAGCGGACCAGTTCGCAAACCTGCTCCGCGATGGACTCGGGAGCCTCCACCAGCACCTCGTCATGCACGGTGGAGATCAGGCGGGCACCGGCGGGCAGGCGCTGCGCAATGAGCACGAGGGCCTGCTTCATGCCATCGGCGCACCCGCCTTGAACGGGCGTGTTCACCAACGCGGTGAAGCGCTCCCATTCGGAGGCAGTTTCGGGAATGAGCCGGCGGCGGAGGAGCACGGTTCTGACCTCACGGGCACCCGCGTCGGCCTTGTTGCGGCTCTCGCCGTGCCACTGGCGCAGGTGGCCGTAGGTGCGGAAGAACTGCCGGCGGATTTGCTCAGCTTGCTCCAGCTCCAGTTGCACGCCGTAGCTCGATGCGGCGTAACGCACGAGTCCCGGAGCGCTCTGGCCGTAAAGAAGTCCAAAATTGGTCGCCTTGCTAATCTGCCGGTCCTGTTTGGTGATTTCCTCCAAAGGCTTGTTCAAGACCTCGGCAGCCGTCTGCTTGTGCAGGTCCACGCCGTTCTTGTAGGCCTCGATCATTCTGGTTTCGCCAGCGATCACCGCCGCAGCACGCAGTTCGATCTGCGAGTAGTCGGCGACGATGAGCTTGTTCCCTGCCCCCGGAACAAAGCAGGAGCGCAGTTCACCGCGGCCAATGTTTTGCAGGTTGGGATCCTTCGATGAAAACCGTCCCGTGGCAGTGCCCGTCGGGTCGAAGCGCCCATGGATGCGTCCGTCCTGCTTCACACACTCCAGCAACGATGCCGCCTGTTGGGCGAGTTTTTCAGCACCACGAAATTCAAGGATCAGCGGGATGATCTCGCCATCGTCGGCCGCATTGAGCGTTTCTTCGTTGGTGTTCTCCAATTCGATGCCGGACGCCTTGAGCGCTTCAAGTAATTGCTGCGGACTGCCGGGGTTGAGTTTGGGCAGGTTGAGCTTCTGACGCAGCAGACCAGCATGTTCAGCGGCTGAGGATCGGGCTTTCGATTCGATCTCGCGCAGCTTGGCCTGATCCACCGCGATGCCCGCGTGCTCCATCTCGACGATGACCGGCACAAGCTGCATCTCCAGCTTGGTCACGGCTTCGAGACCGTCGTTTTCCAGCTCGCCCCAGAGCTTGTTGGTCAAAGCGTGCAGATGCAGCACATCACGCGCGGCATAAGCGAGTTGGTCCTCCGTGAGGAACATCGAACCCCAGTCGGAGCGACTGTGATCAGGGGCGGGAGCGACGTTGAGGTAACGCTCCAGGCAGCGGTCGAGGTCGTTGCCTGGCTTGGTGCCGGCGGAGAGGAGGCGAGCGCCCACCAGCGTGCAGAACACGCGTGTGGCACGCAGGCCGCATTTCACGAGCAGCCAGAGCAGGTCGAACTTCGCGTTGTGGGCGATGATCTCCACCGCTTCGAGCGCTGTTTTCAGCTCACCGAGATCGTAGCCGATGGCACGCAGATCCAGAATCCACGGGTCTTGCCCTTCAACGCACAGCGACAGCA
>JBEIGR010000515.1:0-4264 GCA_040381795.1 Verrucomicrobiaceae bacterium
CATGAGGCCGTTCGCCGTGGCACCTTGAGCGAGGAGCATCGGGGCTTGTTGATTGAGCGCAGTCGTCCACGCGGCGATGGGCTGGACGAGGCGGGCCTTTTTCCAGTCTTTCGGTTGGAACTGGCCGAGGCGGCCTTCCTTGCCGCCAGGGACGGCGGAGGTCCATTCCCAGGTGTCGTCGCTGGCGATGATGGTCTCCTGGCCTTTGTCATCACGCACGCGGGCGTCGAAGAAGAAAGCGGCGAGGTTCGGGCCTTTGCCTGCATTCTTGGCGACGGCAAGGATGACGTTCTGGCCCTTCTTGAGCGCGGTTTGCAGCGGCACGGCGGCGAATTTCGTCCAGTCGGTGCTCTCACTAATTTTGCGGTTGTTCACGTAGAGGATGTACTCGTTGTCGCAGGTCATCACGGCGCTGGAGCTGGCGGGATCGGCGTCGAGCTTGATGGTTTTACGCAGCGTGATCGTCTCGCCTGCGGCGGGTTTGAGGTTGTCGCTCCAGATCCACTGACCTTTGACGGTGATCGTTTTCGCCAAAGCGGGATCGACTTTTCCGCGCAGCACATTCGCGTCCATTTTCGTCGGCGCGGCACCGGTGAGTTGCCACACGGCGTCCACGAATTGCTCGGCGGTGAGCCGTTTGGCACGCGGCCCGGCATATGCGTAGCCGTGATCGTCCGCGCCTTTCTGCACAACCTGCGCCTGCGACGAGTAGGCCTGCGAGGTGGCGATGTGCGCGATGGTCTTCTTCAAATCCCAGCCGCTTTCCACGAGATACACGGCGAGGTAGTCGAGCAGGTCGGCATTCCACGGTTCGGTGCCCATCGCATCCACCGGATGCACGATGCCGCGACCCATGAGACGTGCCCACAGGCGGTTCACGATCGTGCGCGGCACGCGGCCGTTCTTTTCATGCGTCATCAGCGCGGCGAGCTGCTTAAGGCGCTCCGCAGGCGGTGCCTTCGCGTCGATTTGACCGATCTCGGGGAACAACCACGCCGCCGTGGCCGTCTGGCCGATGGGTTTGTCACAGCGGTGAATCTCCAGCGGCTTCTGCGCATAGATCGCGGCCAGTCCGTAGGCCTCGCCGAGCTTCCAGCGGTCGATGAAGCTGTCGTGGCAGGACGCGCACTTCATGTTGATGCCCAGGAACGACTGCGAAACGCTCTGAGCGAACTGGATTTCCACCGTCTGCCCCGCGCTCACATCGCCACGCCACTTGATGCCATCAATGAAGCCGCGACTCTCATCATTCGGCGGCGCGATCAGCTCCCGCACGAACTGGTCAAAGGGCTTGTTCTCGATCAATGCGCGGTAGAGCCAGTTGCTGATCTGCTTGCGACCGCCGGTGATGAAGCCGGTGCCGCCGTAGTCATTGCGCAGCAGGTCGTTCCAAAACGTGAGCCAATGCTCCGTGTAGTCCATGTCGCGCCGCAGCAGCGTCTCGACGAGTTTGGCGCGGTCCGGATTCTTCTCAAATGCCGCCAACTCCTCCGCCGTCGGCAGCAGGCCGATGAGGTCGAGATGCGCCCGGCGCAGGAACGCCGCGTCGGAGACCTTCGGCAGTTTTTTGTCCAACAAGCTGTCGATCGGGTGAATCAACTTCGTGACCGGCACGGCAACCTTCCTCGGCAAAAACGGCGGCTCATACGCCGGCTTCTTGAATGCGAATCCTTCCTCCCAAGGCGCCCCGGCCGCCACCCATGCCTTCAGCAGCGCGATCTTCTCCGGCGGCACGCGTTTTCCCTTCGGCGGCATCTGATCATCGCTGTCCGTGGACAGCATCACCTCGATGAAGCGTCCGTTTTTGATCACCTCGCCATTCTCGCTGCCTTCGAGAAGCGCCTTCCGGTCATTGAAGCTGAAACCACCCTTCTTCTTGTCCCCTGCATGGCATTCAGAGCAATGCTCGCGCAGGAT
Organism: Verrucomicrobiaceae bacterium; assembly: GCA_040381795.1. Lineage (GTDB taxonomy): Bacteria > Verrucomicrobiota > Verrucomicrobiia > Verrucomicrobiales > Verrucomicrobiaceae > Prosthecobacter. The sequence goes on from JBEIGR010000515.1 coordinate 1,918, forward strand.
CGGCACGATCTCGTGCGAGAAATCGACCGCGTGGGCGAGTGAGAGGTGAGACGTGAGAAGGAGGACGGGCAGGAGGCGCATGCTGGAGGTGGGAACGTGAGAACGGCGTGGTTTCTCGCGACAGCGTCTTGGAGTGCGGTGACAAAGATGCAAGGGCAAGGCCTTGCATCGACGACACCGTTTTCGCGCGGCGATCGAGTGCTCTCCGGAAGAAGAATGTCGGCGAGCGGACGAAAGCGGTGTCGCGCTTCGCTTCCCACCGCACTCCACGACGCTGTCGCGAATTCGAAGATTGCCATTCCAAAACGCGATCCCTACACTCCCGAGCATGAAACGGTGCTTCTTGCTTCTCACGGCGTGCTTCGTCGTCGCTTCTGCCTCAGCTCGCACTTGGACGGAGGCGGCGAGCGGGAGGAAGATGGAGGCGGAGTTTGTCTCGGCGGATGCGGAGAAGGTCACCATTGCGGTGAAGGGCGGCGGGACTTTCCAAATCGAGCTGGTGAGGCTTTCGGCGGAGGACTGCGCTTTTGTGCAGGTGACATAGTAACGAAAAGCCTGTTGACGGTTGTTCGCAAATTTGGAAACATGCGTCATGCCTCACACCAAAGTCATTCTTTACCAGGAAGCGGACGGTGCCGTTCCGCTTTTGGAATGGCTGGAGGAGCTTCCTACGAAGGCGCAGCTCAAGTGCCTGTCCCGGCTCGAAAGGTTGCGGGAGAAAGGGCATGAACTGCGCCGTCCTGAGGCTGATCTTTTGCGAGATAAGATTTATGAGCTGCGGGCGAGCCTTCAAGGCGTTCATTACCGGCTCTTGTACTTTTTCCACGGCAACGTGGCTGCCGTGCTTTCGCACGGGATCGTCAAAGAGGATCACGTGCCGCCCGTCGAAATCGAACGGGCGATGGAGAGACGACGGCGATTTGAGGCGAACCCGACCAAACACACTTACGAGGAGTAAATCATGAAAAAGACCAAGACCCCGAAAACCCAGGACGCAGTGGAAATCCTCCGTCGCAGGCTTGTGACCGGAAAACCTGACCAGAAGGCCGAATTGGAGCGGATTCGTGCCGAGGATGCCGTGGCCCGCAAAATCTATGACCTGCGAACCAAATCGGGGCTTTCCCAGCGTGCGTTGGCAAAGTTGGTCGGCACCACGGCCTCCGTGATCTGCCGCCTAGAGGATGCGGACTACGAAGGGCATTCGCTCGCCATGCTCAATCGCATCGCTGCGGTGCTGGACAAGCGGGTGGAGATTCGATTCGTGTCTCTGCGACCTACGGCGGCGTGAGAGAGGATCGCCGGTTTTACCGCTTGCGGCGGGGGCGGGGTTTTGATACTTGCCGCGCCCCAGTGCCGTCCATGAGCAAAGCCGCCCCCCAACCCCAAGAACTGTCCTTCGAGGACGCGATGTCGCGTCTCGATGAGATCGTCGGCGTCATGGAGACGGATCGCATGCCGTTGGAGGAGATGATCCGCAGCTACGAGGAGGGCATCGGCCTCCTGAAGAACTGCCGCCAGCGTCTCGATGGTGCCCGCCGCCGGGTGGAGATCATCTCCGCCGATCTCGAAAGCGGCAAAGCCAGCACCTCCGCCTTCGATGCGGATGCCGCCGAGGAGGATGACGATGCTCCCACCTCCCGCCAGTCTCCTCCGAAACGCCGCAAATCTGCCGAGAGCGACGAAATCCGCCTGTTCTGACCCTTACTCTTCGCCCTTAGCCCTCCGCTCTTCGCTCCGTGGACTCCGACCTTCCCGCCATCCATTCCCCCGCCGATCTCAAAGCCCTGCCCGCAGAGAAGCTGCCCGCGCTGGCTGAAAAAATCCGCCAGACGCTCATCGAGACCCTCAGCCAGACCGGCGGCCATTTGGGGCCCAATCTCGGCGTTGTGGAGCTTTCCATCGCGATGCACCGCGTCTTTGACACGCCGAAGGATCGCTTCGTCTTCGATGTGGCCCACCAAGCCTACGTCCACAAGATGCTCACCGGCCGCTGGGACAAGATCGGCACCATCCGCCAGTATGAAGGCCTCAATGGCTTCTGCCTTCGCACGGAGAGCGAGCATGACTGCTACGGCGCAGGTCACGCTGGCACCGCTCTCGGCGCAGCGCTTGGCATGGCCACGGCCCGCGATTTGAATGGCACCGATGAGCACGTCGTCTGCGTGGCGGGTGATGCCGCCTTCACCTGCGGCCCGGTGTTTGAGGCCATGAATAATGTGGCCGCGCATACGAAGAAGCTCATCATCGTGCTCAACGACAACGAGTGGTCCATCGACCGCAACGTCGGAGCCATCGCGAAATACTTCAACACCATCGCCACGCACCCCGGCTTCGCCTCGTTGCATCA
>JBEIGR010000516.1:0-4255 GCA_040381795.1 Verrucomicrobiaceae bacterium
CCCGTCACCCAATTGTCCACAGCCATTGTTTCCCCAAGTGAAGACTTCCCCTGTCGTGGTCAGCGCAGCCACGAAAAGCGTGCCCGCAGCGATTGAGGTCACGGTTTTGCCCGAGAGAACACCCGAGGTGTCCACCGCCACCGGCACGGCTGAAAAGGGGGAGGTAAAAGAAGTGCCAGCACCGAGTTCTCCATTTAGATTGTCACCCCAGGTAAAGACAAGCCCATCTGAAGTTAACGCAGCACTGAGCTCAAAACTGGCCGCTACGGCGACGACGGATTTTCCTGAAAGTGCTCCGCTCATATCCACCGCCACCGGGCTGGTGCGGGTTGTCTGGGTTCCATCGCCCAGCTCACCACGAAAATTCACCCCCCAGCCATAGATCTTCCCATCGGAAGTGACAGCGAGCGTGTGATAACCTGAGGTGGCGATGGCGGTCACCGTTTTGCCAGAGAGCACGCCCGAGGTATCCACGGCGGCAGCGGTGTGTTGATCCGAAGTTGAACCATTGCCCAAGCCTCCCATCAAACCCCAGCCCCAGGCAAAAGGTTCGTCGGCACTTGCTGGCGTGATGGAGAAGGTCAGCAGCAAGGCGATCACCATCGCATAAAGCGCCGGAGGAGGCAGCAGCATCGGTGGAGGCGGCAGCGGGGGAGATTTCGCAGGCGGCTGCAGCCGCGGCCGGCGCACGATGAGATGAGAAAAGGGGTTCATGGCGGTGAGCGAGTGCTTGGTTTCGACGCGGGAGGATCACAGGCCAAAGTTGGCGAACGGATTCGTGGCCCCGAAAGGCAGTTGCAGCGGGGCGATGCCATTGGCGGGCACGGGCTGCAAGGGCGCAGTGGTATTGCTGCGGAGAGTGTTGCGAGTGACGATGTTTTGATCGCTAGCCACTTCGATGCCGTTGTTGCCGTTCGAGGAGGCGCTGCACTGATCGATGGTGTTGCCGTTGTTGCCGTGGAAGCCGTCGTCCACGTTGTTGCTGGCGATGCAGTTCGTCAGGCGGCACTTGTCGCTGAAGAAAAAGCCGTCGCCGCTGGCAGGAGGTCCGCCGATCTGGCCTGGCATGCCGTTGTCATCGGCGGTGCAATCGGTGAAAAGACACTCGTGGGAGACGTGGTAGCCATCGCCGTCATTGCCCTGCGCCACGCAGTTCACGAAGGTCGTCGCGTTCTTGTTGTATTGCTGGTTCATCACGGTCCACGATTCGGAAAGGAAGCCGTGGTCTTGGTTGTCGCGACTCGTCACATTGGCAAGCGAGCAGCCATTGCGCACATGCACGCCGCTGTCGCCGCACTCGGAGGCGGCGCTGTTGTGCAGCGTGCTGCCCATGCCGAGATCGAAGCCGGTGCTGCCGCACATCCGCACCGCGCAACCGCCGACGCTGCAATGATGATTCGTCACAATCCCGCAGCCAGCCACGCCCTGAACGGTGCAATCCACCACGCGGCCGCTTTGATTCACCTGGATGCCGATGCCGCCGATGCCGGTGGCGCTGCATTGGGAAATGACGGTGGCGTCATTCCCATAGATGCCGCTGTGAGGCCCGGGCATGCCAGGATTCTGCTGCGACCACGGCCCCTTCACCCGCGAATCGGCGATCTGGCCGTTCTTGCCCACCTTGATGCAGTAACCAGATACCTCGGAGACATCCACGCCACTCACCACGCTATCATCCGCGAGCACAATGCCTTGCGACCAGTTTCCGCGAACGCGGCCGTTGATCACTTTGGTGCGCTCAAAGTTTCCCAGCAAACCGCCCGTGGCGGAGATGGCCACCGGTCCGATGCCGCCGCCCATGTAGCGCACTTCAAAGCCGCCGAGATCGAGCGTGACGTTGTCCGAGGAGATGACGATGTTCTTGTCGAGATTCTCCGTGAGGTAGTAGCGGCCTGGAGATGCCAGTAGGTAGTAACCGAGGCTGCCATTGAGGTTCACGTTGCTCGTATCGCGGCTGGGGATGTGCTCGCCCGCGTCGATCTGCATCAGCGTCTTCATCGAGGGTGTGGGCACACCGCCGGGCGTGAGAGCACGTTCATTCGGATAGGTGTAAACGGCATTGGGCGGCGTGAGCTGGCCCTGGCCAAAGGCGAGAGCCGGAACGAGGAGGGTGAGGGCAGCGAGGCTGCGGCGGAGGAGGGATGCGGTTTTCATGGAAGAGATGCGATTGCATTCCTCTCTGCACGGAATCCGAAGGAGAGTTACAGGATGCCGATCAATTTTACTCCTGCGCCGCCGATTTCGGATCAAACGCATCCCGCAAACCATCTCCAAGGATATTCAGTGCCAGCAGCGTGCTGCTGAAAAACAAACCCGGATACAGCAGCAGCCACGGATAGGTTTGCATCACCTGTGAACCATCGCCGAGAAGCACGCCCCAGCTCGCATCTGGCGGCTGGATGCCGAGGCCGAGGAAGCTCAGCGTGGCCTCCAGCAGCATCACGCCGGGCACCGTGAGGCTCGCGTAAATGATGACGGGGCCGATCACATTCGGCAGCAAGTGTTTGAGCACGATGTGCCAAAAGCCAGCACCGCTCGCTTTGGCCGCGATGACGAATTCGAGGTTCTTCAGCGATAGCACCTGCCCACGCACCACGCGGGCCATCGTGAGCCATTCCACCGCACCGATGGCCACAAAGATGAGCCAGAACTGCCGCCCAAAGACCACCATGAGCAGGATGACGAAATTGATGAATGGAAAGGCATACAGGATGTCCACCACGCGCATCATGGCCGCATCGATGCGGCCTCCGGCGAGGCCGCTGATGAGGCCGTACGTCACGCCGATGCACGCGGCGACGGCGGTGGCGAGCAAGCCAACAGACAGCGAGACGCGTCCACCATGCAGGATGCGGGTGAGCATGTCCCGCCCAAGCGTGTCCGTGCCGAGCCAATGCGGCGCGGAGATATTCACCGCCTTCAGTTCAAGGTCCTGCGCATCCTGGGCATAAGGCGAAAAAAGCGGCCCCAGCACGCAGAGCACGATCAGCAGGATCAAAAAGCCCAGCGCGGCTACATTGGTGCGGTGGCGGCAAAACCGCCGCCACGCCGCCTGCATCGGTGAAAGGCTTTGGTAGGAGTCGCTCATGCTTGGAGACGGATGCGAGGGTTCAGCCAGGCCTGTAGAAGGTCCACCAGCAGGTTGAAGAACACGATGAGAGCCGCGAACAGGACGGAGAGGCCCATGGTGAGCTGGTGGTCATTGTTTTTCACCGCCGCGATGAAGAACTGGCCGAGTCCAGGAAGCTGAAAGGTCGTCTCGACCACAAACGAACCCGTGAGCAGGCCCGCCGCTGCTGGACCGAGAAAGTTCAGCACCGGGAGGCAGGCCAGTTTCATGGCGTGCCGAAAGACGACGGCGATCTCTCCCGCCCCCTTGGCCCTTGCCGTGCGGATGAATTCCAAAGCCAGCGTCTCCCGTAGGCTGCCACGCATCAACCGGGCAATGTAGGCACTATAGATGATGCCGAGTGTCATCGCAGGCAGCACCACGTCACCGCTTTCCTGCCAGCCGGAGGCATTGAACCAGCGCAAATTCAATCCAAGCACCAAGGCGATGATGGGACCGGAAACCATGGTGGGCATGCAGATGCCAGCGGTGGTGGCGAGCATGCTGACGCGATCTTCCAACGTATGTGGTTTTAGAGCAGAGATCGCTCCCACAGGAATGCCGACGCTCAACGCAATCGAAAGCGCCAAAACAGCGACGGACGCTGATACCGGAAACCCGGAAGCGATGATCTCGTCGATGTAGCGTCCTCGAAAATGAGTCGATTCCGGCATGTCGAAGGTCGCGTAATGCACGATCTGCTTCCACCACTGCACGATCAGCGGCTTGTCCCAGCCATAATATTCCGCCTGAGCCTTCAAAGTGACCGGCGAGACATTTTTCTCGTTTTGGATCAGCCCACCAGGAATCATCCTGGAGAGGAAAAACGTGATCGTGATCACCATGAAGATCACGATGACGCCCTGAAGCAGGCGGCTGAGCAAAAAGCGGATCATGCGATCTCGGCGAGGGTGGCAGTGGATAAAGGCATGGCAAGACTCTAGCGACCTGCGTGCTGATTGCAAAACCTCTCCCAAAACGGATGATGGTGGCCGTCATGCCAACACCACCCGCCATCTCCGTTTTGATGCCCGTGCGTGATGCCGCCGCCACGCTGGAGGCGGCGGTGCGCAGCGTGCAGGCGCAAACGTGGACGGATTGGGAACTCGTCATCGTGGATGATGGCTCGCGGGATGCCACGCCTGC
>JBEIGR010000517.1:0-4248 GCA_040381795.1 Verrucomicrobiaceae bacterium
CGATGGAAGCACTGCCGCCGTCTCCCCCGCTCCCAATCTCCCTGTCGCCAAGTCTCCGTCAGCCTTCCCACCCGGCCAGTGGGTGAAGCTCTTCACCAAGCCCGAGGACCTGCCCGCCGACCTGCGCAAGCCCGACAGCGGGGTTAAGTGGGAGGATGGGTGGATTCGGCTCAATGATCAGCTTGAGAGTATTCGCCTCTCCAGCTCCGTATTCCGCAATGCAGGTGTGCGCGCACGAATTCGTCAAAGCGCAGAAGTTCAGACTCTCGGCAGCTTAAATCTGCGCAGTTCCCCCGCAGGCCGTTACTCGTTGTCGAGAGATCGCTCCTTACCTATTCACCGAGTCGGTATCGTGGCTCCAGCAAACGGCGTGCTACGCACCCTTGGAACCGCGGACTCCAAGTCCACATCTGCTGCCAAAGATCATTTGATCGAGTTCTGTGCCATTGGCGACCGGCTCATTTGGCGGCTCGACGAAGGGGTGCCGCAGATGGCAAGGAACACCGAACTCATGGAAGGTCTTCTGAGCTACAACGGAACCGAAGACCTCCGCGACATCGAAGTCATCAACCTCGACGGCCTGCCCGAGGCCGAGGCGCTGCGCCTGCTGGGCGTGGATGAGAAGGGGAATGATCTGCGCGGGAAAGGTGGGGTGGCTGGTTCCCCGCCCGCCGCGAACGGCCCTGCGGGATCGAAATCTCCAGTAGCAGAGCAAAAGGCACCCGGCATTCCCGCTGGTGATTGGGTCTCGATGGTGGGCAAGATCCATCCGGTGACGAATGCGGTCTCAGGCGTATGGTCACTCACGGCGGAGGGCCTGTTTTCCAAGGGCGGAGGCACCAACGGTTACAATGTGCTGCAGCCTCCTTACGACCCACCGGAGGAGTATGATTTCCGCGTCTCTTTCAGCGCACAATCGGGTCGCGCTGAGATTCATCAGATCATCGTTGCCGCAGGCCGGGAGTTCGTCTGGAGCAACGCGGGCGGTGCCGGCCCTGGAGCGCGATTTTCCGGCAGTGGCGAGGCGGCTTCTGAATTAGTGGAGGTGCCAGAGCCGCTCGCAGGCCGCCGTCATGAGTCGCTCATTGAGGTTCGTCGTGACCGCCTTACCGGCTACCTCGACGGCAAGCGGGTGGTCGAATGGAAGCCGGACTTTGCAAGGCTGCCGCAGACCACCCAATCACGGCTTGCTCAACTCGGGCGGATCGGTGTCGCCTGCTGGTCCAATGGCACCACTTTCATGATATTTCCCTCCGCCAGATAGCAGCAATCGCAAAACCGCCTGTCGACTCATCATCATCTGTGGCGATAGCCACCAAGGACGCCCCCTTCATCAACAGCCTCGGGATGAAGTTCGTCCCCGTGCCGATCACCGGCGGACCAACGGACAAGCAGCGCTTGCTTTTCTCCACCTGGGAGACGCGGGTGCAGGACTATGAGGTGTTTGTGAAGGAGACGAAGCGAAAGTGGGTGAAGCCTGACTTTGAGCAGGCACCGACGCACCCGGCGGTGATGGTGAGCTGGGAGGATGCGCAGGCGTTTTGCACCTGGCTGACCGAGAAGGAGCGGAAGGCGGGCAAGGTCACAGGCAAAGAGGTTTACCGATTGCCGTCGGATCATGAATGGAGCTGCGCCGTGGGGATCGGAGAGCGGGAGGACGCGGCGATGCTGCCCAGCGATAATCACGAGACGCTCATGACCGTGTATCCATGGGGCACGAGCTGGCCACCGAAGGGAAAGGCTGGCAACTACGCAGACCAGACGTTTCACGCCCAGTTCCCAGCCGTGAGGAATGAGAAGGAGAGCCGGGTGGAGAACGAGTGGATCGAGGGATATACGGATGGCTTCGCCACGACAGCGCCGGTGGGGAGCTTTCCTGTCAATGCCTACGGTCTTCACGACTTGGGCGGCAACGTGCAGGAGTGGTGTGCGGACTGGCTGAACAAGGAGCAGACAGAGCGCGTGCTGCGGGGAGCATCGTGGAATCACGCTGAAAGCTATGTTTTGCGCAGCACAAACCGTCTCCGAATGAATCCCAGCAACCGCTATCGCAACAACCTCGGCTTCCGCGTGGTGCTGGCTCAGCCGTAGATTCGACTGGCAGTCGAATTCGAATGATTCACCGCCTCAATCTGCGGATTCGATGGCTAATCATCCTACCAGCTTCCAGCCCATGGCGGCATTCATTTTGTCCACAATCTGGCGGCGGCGGATGCGCCCCACACTGCCGCGTTTTGAGGTGAGCTTGGCCTTTTCCACCAACCAGAGGACATCGCAGCGACAGAGGGTTTCCCAGTCCAGGCCGTCTGAGCCGTTGAGCCGCACCTCATGCTCTTTCGGGGTGCGGGCGGCGCGCTGCGTGGTGCAGATGAGCACGTTCACCCAGTCGGCATGCGCCACGCGATCAGGATGAGAGACAATGACGGCAGGGTGTGGTCCTGCGCCTGGAAAATCGTAGTTGTAGATGTCCCATGCCTGCATGGTCACACCTCATCGGGTTGGGGGACGCGCAGCTTGCGTGCGAGCTTGGTCTCGGAAGCGTTCTCAGCGTGGGTGTAGAGGTGCTGGAGTGAGCCTGGAGGGAATACATCTCTCTCCGCTTTTTGAAGCTGCCGCAGGCCAGCATGGACGACCTCGTCGGTGGTGTGATAACGGCCGGATGAAATGAGCCGCTTGATGAAGGCTTCAAACTGACGGGTGAGGGCGACGTTCATGGGCGGAGTATGCTTTTGTAAGCGGGCCGGTCAAGCCTGTGACCGCCTCGGCCTGCGGATTCGATTGGCAATCGAATCTACGCCGTGCGGCAAGCTGCCAGGAATTCCAGCGGCTCGCAGATGGTGAGCTCTTCGTTCACGTTTGTGTCCAGCACGGCGCGGAGGTGGCTGGGCATTCAGAGCTTGGCGGTGATGTCCAGATGGCGCTTTTGCAGCCCCTCAAACGAAGCATCCCACTCAAAGCCTGCGGCGCGGTCCGCGTCTGCTTTTTGCAAAGCACGCTGCACGATGTCCCTGGCCTCCTGGCTGTGGCGCTGGCGGCGCACGATCTCCAACTGCGCCTCATGCCGCAGAAACATGGCCACGCGCTGATCAAGCCCTGGAATGCCCGATACTCCGGCCAGCATGTCAGAAGGGATATCGAAGGTCATGGTCATGAAGAAAGAGTAATTGAGTCCTGGAAACGGCGCAACTAAAGAGGCGCGGCTGCCCATTCGGATGCCTGCGTGTCTCCTGGCGCAGCGCGGGAGCCGCTCGTGTGGCAGTGCCTCGTTGTCATGCTTCTGATCATTTCATGAAATCCACTCGTCGCCATTTCATCACCACTGCATCGGCCAGCCTAGCACCTGCCTTCAGTCATGCTGCAGCCCCTACCTCCACCTATGCCCGCCGAGTGCTCGAAAAGAAGCCCTGCGGCTACTGGCGGTTGGGGGAGAAGGCTGGGCCGGTGATCGCCGATGCGAGCGGCGGCGGTCATGAGGGCACCGTGCAGGGACAGGTCACTTTCGGCCAGAAGGGCATGCTGGACCGCGAGGCGGACACAGCGCTGGTCTTTGATGGAAAGACCGCCTGCATCGAAATCCCCAGCCATGCGGCCTTCAGCCAGCCGACGAGCGGCGCGGGCTTCAGCGTAGAGGCCTGGATGCGACCCGACGTGCTGGAATTCACCGGCGAGGGTGAGGAAGGCTACATCCACTGGCTGGGCAAGGGCGAGGCCGGGAAGATGGAGTGGGCCTTCCGCTTTTACCCGAAGACCTCCTCCCGCCCGAACCGCGTCTCTGCCTACATCTTCAACTCCGGCCCCGGCCTTGGCTCTGGTGCCTATGTGGAGGACGACATCAAGGCCGGGAAGTGGATGCACATCGTGGCCGTCTTTGATCCCGGTGATGCCACGAACCCGAAGGCGGGCGTTTCAATCTACAAAGACGGCAAGCTGGCCGGAAGCCCCGCCACCTCGCCGGGTGCTCTCTACAAAGCCTACGACGTGATGCCCGTGGCTGGCAACGCTCCACTCCGCCTCGGCACACGGGACAAGAAGAGCTTCTTCACCGGCGCTCTCGACGAGGTGGCCATCTATCCCCGTGCCCTGACCGCCCGCGAGATTGCGGACAACTACCGTGCTGGCCGGGCAGGGTAAAGAGCGGTGCCCACTTTCCGGGACGAGGAACAAAAAACGGGCCGACTCGCGTGAGCCGGCCCGTTGAAGGCTTGGAAGGTGGCTGTGTTCGTTTCAGATTACAGGCCTTTGCTCACG
>JBEIGR010000518.1:0-4246 GCA_040381795.1 Verrucomicrobiaceae bacterium
AAGCTCGGTGTGATTTTGCATGAGCGCTGCAAAGCCATTCAGGCACGTCATCCAAGCGTCATCGGTCATGTGACCTGCGCGGGACTCGTCGCAGGCTTGCAAGCCGTCGTTCCCGGCAAAAAAGAGCCGAACCATGACTTCGCCCATCGCGTCATCGAGCTGTGCTACCAGCGTGGACTGCTGCTTTTCGCTCCCGTCGGTGCCTGGGGCCAGACCATCAAAATCTGCCCGCCGCTCACCGTCACCGAAGAAGCCCTGATTGAGGCCTGTGACGTGCTCGACAAGGCGGTGGATGATGCCGTGGCAGAGATGAAATGATCAGGCGACCTTCGTGGCTTCCTGTTCGATCAGCGTGGCGATCTTCTCAGCGCAGTCCTTCACGGACTGCTTCTGAGCAGCTTGCTTCATCTTGTTCGCGACTTTGGCATCGGTGAGGATGCTGCGCACCGCATCCGTGAGCGTATCGGCATTCAGCGTGGCTTCCGACATCATTTTGGCCGCGCCAGCCTGATCGAAGATCTCGGCATTGCGTGTCTGATGATCCTCGGCCGCATGCGGGTAAGGCACGAGAATGCTGGGAACGCCAAAGTAAGCCAGCTCCGTCATGCTGGAGGCACCGCTGCGGGCGATGGCGAGATCCGCCACGCGATAGGCCAGATCCATCCGGTGGCAAAAAGCGGCCACATGCTGCTTCAGCAGCGGATGCTTGGCATACACATCCCTCACCTCTTCATAGTCCGTGGTGCCCGCGATGTGCAGGACCTGGATGCCCATGGCTTCAAACTGCTCCAACGCCATGCCGACGACACGATTGATGCCGCGAGCCCCCTGGCTGCCGCCCATGATGAGGAGCGTGCGTTTGTCCTTATCGAGCTTGAAGAAGGCATGCGGATCATCCGTGTTCTTCTCCTTCATCGTGCTGCGGATGGGCGTGCCCACGACGCGGACATCGGGATGCTTCGGAAAGAGCGATTTGCAGGCTTCGAGGCCGCACAGGACGATGTCGGAGTAGCGGGCGTTGAGCTTGTTCGCCTTGCCTGGAATGGCATTGCTCTCGTGGATGAGCGTGCGGCACTTTTCTTTCCGGCCGGCAAACAAGGGCGCAAAGGACGTGAAGCCTCCCATACCGAGCACCACATTCACCTCGTTCTCACGGATGATCTGGCGGCAGCGCTTCGTGCCCTGCCACAGCCCTTTGAGAAAGCCCACCATCTTCGGCGACCACGGCTTCGGCATGGCCAGGAAGGGCATTTTCTCGAATCGCAGTTCCTTGTGACCGCTGGCAGCGAGGGAGTCGATCTTCTTCTCGCTGATGAGCAAAGTCACCTCGTGCCCGCGCTGCGCCAGCACCTCGCCCACGGCGATGCCCGGAAACAGGTGTCCCCCCGTGCCACCGCACGCGATGAGGACGTGAATATTAGATTGGTTCGCTTTCAAGGTTGGAAAGTCCCCCCGGTTTATAGAAGAACTGCCAAGCATGCAACCAGTCAGATGACGAAAGTCAGGTGGATGGGAGCTTGGCGGTGGCCGAGAGCGGGGGCCTGGCTCCACGGCCTTGCCTGCATTTTCACACTCGTTTTTGCCGCAGGGCAAAGAGGCAGAGGGGCAGAGTTCCTTCCGTTTTCATCTCTGCGCCCTCTGCTCCTTCGCTCCTCTGCGGCAATCACCGTGGCAGATGCTGCGGATGAAAAGCTGGTCAAAATAGCCTTGGGCCTCCAGAATCCTCTAATGGACGAGACTAATCCATATCTACCCCCGCAAGCCGAAATCCTCGCCACTGATGCCGATGCCAGCCGAGTAAGGTATGAACACCTGCGAACTGAAAGCCATCTGAAAGCGCTTGGCTGGCTTTACCTATCGCTAGCGATCTACCAGCCATTGGCCACGATGCTTCGCATGCGTTTTCTGGGTCGGATGTTCGGCCTGGAACTCGACCTCACCAGAGTGCCCTACGAACTCATGATTCAGAGCGCCGCCATGCTGGCGACATCACTCGGGCTGATCAAACTCCATCGATGGGGAGGATTGCTCACGTGCCTGGTTTCAATCATCCTCATCGTGCTAAACCTATTCGAACTACCCACCTCAATCGCCACCATTGTCGTTCAAGCCGTTATCCTCCGATTCCTGCTCTCCGCCAAATCCCGCCGAATATTCTCCGCATCCTACACCGAGGTCATTCGCCTCACTCCGTTCATCCAAAGTCCCGTGGCGACTTGGATTCGGCCAGTCCTACTGATTCAAGCCATCGCACTAGCTCTGATGTTTTGGTACTATAGCTGAGTTCTATTCCTCACTTCCCAGCCAGCTCATAGCACACGGCTTCGCGGTCGTTTCGGAGCAGCAGCCAGCGGCCAGCGAGGGTGGGCGGGTTCCAGGTTTTGGATTTGAGGGCATCGAGGCGGGCGATTTCGATGAGTTTTTCCGGGGAGGGCTTCACGAGCACCACCGGGCCTTTTTCGGTCTGGATGAGCAGGAGGTCATCGCCGACGCGGATCTGCTGGCCGAAGCCGTAGCGACCTTCCCGCCACATGCGTTCGCCGGTTTTGAGGTTCACGCAGCAGAGTGTGCCTTCGTCGATGGCATAGGCGTGATCGCCGAAGATACTGGCGCTGCTGAATTTCGTGCGAGGATTGCTCTCCGCCCAGATGACACTCGGTGTCTTCGAGCCTGTGATCTCCAGCAGATGGCTTTTGAGGCCGTAGCTGGAGGTGATGAGCAGTTGGTTTGTTCCCACAACCAGCGGCTGCGCGACTTTGGGGAACATGCCGGGCCATTCGAAGCTCCACAGCATCTCACCGCTGCCTGATTCGTGACCGGTGACACTGCCACGGTTCACGGTGACGATTTGCTCCTTCCCGGCGAGCGTGAGCAAAACGGGCGAGGCATAGCTGCCGCCATCGTTTCCGGCCTTCCAAGCGATCTCCCCGGTTTGCCGATCATAAGCAATCAATGAAGCGCCATCATCGCCAGCTGAGCAGATGACGTGCGAGGCGATCAGCAAAGGCGAAGAGCTTTTTCCCCATTCGAGGTTCCGCGTGGCTCCACCGTCTTTCAGCACCTCCCGCTGCCATTTTTTCTCGCCCGTAACGAGATCGAGGCAGTTCAGGTGGCCCATCGCTCCCATCGTGAAAACCCTGCCCGCCACCGAATCTACCGTGGGCACGGCTCGCGGACCTTCGCCGCCCATCAACTCGTTGAACTGCGCCTTATCGGTGTGAGACCACAGCAGCTTTCCATCGCGGATGTCGTAGCAGGTCACGCACTCCAGCTCGCCACGCTGCTCCTGCGTGATCGCCCGATGCCCCGCCACGGCAAAGCCGGACCAGCCGGGGCCAATTTGAATGCGCCAGACCTCGCGTGGAGCCTTCGCGGCCCAATCGGTGGCAAATTCCGCCGCAGGCAGCACGCCATCGCCTTTCTCGCCCAGGAAACGCGGCATGTCCCGCACGCCCGCCGGTGCCACATCGGCCAGCGAAGGTTGGGCCTTCACCTCGCCGAGCATCGGCACCACGGGCGCATCTTTCTTCTGCCATTTGAAGGCGAGCTGCGGCCACGCGGAGCCATCCGCCGAGCCTTCGTAACGAACGGCGAAGCGGAAGAACATCACCACCGCCACCGCGCCGAGCACGAAGACCGCGAGCCGCTTCAACCGCGCACCTTTTTTCCGCAGCACCCACCACAGACCATTGAGAAGAAGCCACAGTCCGCCTAGCAGCACCACCGCCAACGAGCGCATGACATTGTCCGTCATCCACATCCAGGTGAGCAGGCTGCCGAGAAGGACGGTGGTGAGGAGCGGAAAAAGCGGGGGCATGATAAAGAGGATTCGTTTGGGTTACTTCCACAGATTGCCATCCTTCAGCCACTCGCGCACGAGATCACGAAAGGCGGCCACGGCGGGATCATCGCCTTCTTTGGCCCACACCATGATGAGCGGGATGGTGCTCTGCGGCTTCAGCGGAATGAGGGCGATGTTCTTGCTCATCGTGCTCTCTGGCACCACACCGATGCCGGAGCCAGCCTCGACGTATTGCAAGATGGTGCCGATCAGGCTCGGCGTGTGCGTGAGCCTCGGCTCAAAGCCCGCCGCCGCACACGCGGCATGGATCGCATCATGCGAACTGGCTCCTTCACGTCGGGCGAGGATCACCAGCGGCTCGCCCGCGAGCTTTTTCCAAGGGATCGAGGCCATCTTCGCCCACGGATGATCCTTCGGCACGGCAGCGCAGAATTTCTCTTCACG
>JBEIGR010000519.1:0-4240 GCA_040381795.1 Verrucomicrobiaceae bacterium
CACTGGGATGGTGCCCACCATGAAGAGCGAGAGTTTTACGCTCATTTGCAAAATGAGCACGAGGCAGATCGAAAGCATCACCGTGTGCCGGATGAGCATCGGGATGGTCACCACGAGCGTTTCACGCATGGCCTCCACATCATTCGCGAGGCGCGAGGCGAGCTCGCCCACGCGGCGGGCATTCAAAACACCCATCGGCAGGCGGATGATCTTGCTGAAAGTATCCTTCCGCAGCGCCGCCAGCGCCCCTTCGGAGGCTTTGGCGAACAAAAGAATGCGCCAGAAGGCGATGAAGGCCTGCGCCGCGACGATGGCGACGAGGGTCCAGCACTTCTCTTCCAGCCTTGCCATCCATTCTGGCCCGGCCGCACCGCCCAGACCTTCACCCGCGAGAGCGGTGAGTTCCTTGATGAAGAAAACGGTCAGACCGCCTGTGATCGCGAGGGCGATGAGGGCTGGGATGAAGACCCCAAAGTGCGGGCGGAGGTAGTGAAGGAAGAAACCGGCATCACGCCACGCGGCGCTGTCCCAGAGTTTTTTGCTCGCACGTTCTTGATCAGGCATGGTTGGCATTGGAGGGCCGGGATTTCGTGCCCGGCTGCTCCCTTCGCAAGGGGTTTACGCTCGAAATGCCGGGATGATTTACTTCCGCGCCTCCGCCACCGCCTTGTCCATGACCTCTTTGAGCGTCACCTCGGCACCGCCACGGCGTTTGCTTTCATCAGCGGCTTCCATGAAGGCGTAGATTTCGAGGGTCTCTTCGGCGGTCACAGGCATCACGCCGGTGCGGAAGAAATGCACGATGGAGAAGAGCAGGGGATCATAGCCCTCGTATTTGCCCACGGTGGTGTCCTCTCCTTTGTCGCCCACGGCTTTGCCGCCGTAGCCCTTCGATTCGGTGAAGGTGCCGCTGCGGCTGCCTTCCCAGGTGCCGGTGACGGTGATCTTGCCATCGGCGGTGGTCCCGCGCTTCACACTCTGGCAGCCGGTGCCCATGAGGGTGAAAAGGGATTCCACGCCGTGGATGCCATACCAGAAGAGGTCGGGATGATGCTCTTCGAGGCTGGCTGGGCTGGTGGTCTCCGCCTTGCTCACGCGGCCCACGCTGCCATTGCGCACGGCCTGGGTGGCTTTGCCAAACCGCAGCGAGGAGGAGGAGAAGATGGGAATGCCTGCTTTCTGGGCGGCGTCGAAAATCTTGATCGCGTCCACTAGCGTGCCCGCGATGGGTTTGTCGATGAAGACTGGTTTGTGCGCTTCGAGGCAGGGGAGGAGCTGTTCGAGGTGCGGGCGGCCGTCGTTGGATTCGAGGAAGACCACGTCCACCTTGTCGAGCAGGGCGTCAATGCTGGGCACGATCTCCACGCCGAGCTTTTTCACCTGCTCGATGTATTCCGGGACGCGTTTGGTGCTCGATTCGATGTCCTTCGAGCCCTGCGGGTAGGCGGCCACGATGCGCACGCCCATGACCTCTGGCTTCTGCGGGGCGGTGTTGCAGGTTTTGGTGAAGGCGACGGCGTGAGAGGTATCGAGACCGATGATGCCGGCGCGGATGTTTTGAGCGGCGGCGGTGACGGTGAGAGCGGCGAGGGCGAGGAGCGTGCGGAAGATCATGCGCGGGAGACTACGCCGCCCGGCCTGCTTCCTCGCATGAGGCCGGTAGTTTTCAAAAGCCGTGAAAGCTCAAAAAACTCACGAAACTTGCTTCACGGCCCCGGCTTGCCACGATGAGTCAAACCTCATGACTGACTTTGCTTTGTTCCGCCTTCCCGATGGCCGGGCGTGGCTCGGCGAGGGGCCCTTCACGGCCCACGCCACCGCGCCTGCCGGAGGTGGGGCCTTTTACCTCAACGACTTCGATTTATCCGACACGCAGCCGTGGAAGCAGCCCGCCAAGCTGCACGCCCTCACGCTCGAAAACCACGCGGCTTTGCTGCATGTGAATGGAGCGCAGCCACCGGTCATCAACTGGGCGAAGCCCGCCACTGAGTGGTTCAAGATGGCCTTCCGCCGCATCCGCCGTGAGGTGCAGGCACGCCGCATCGAAAAAATGGTGCCCGTGCTCACCGAAGTCGGCTCGATGGCCTCCGGCAGCCCGATGAAGCTCATTGAGCGCATTTTGAGTTCGCCTTCCAACATGTGGGCCTATGCGCATCTCAATGACGGCAACGGTTTCCTCGGTGCCACGCCGGAGCTGCTCTTCCGCGTGCGGGGTGACGAACTCGAAACGATGGCGCTCGCTGGCACCGCGAAGCCCGGCAGCAGCGTGGAGAGCTTTCAAAACGACGTGAAGGAGATCGACGAGCACGAAATCGTCGTGCGTTACCTCACCGATCGCCTCGCCCAGCTCGGCACCGTGTCTCGCGAGCCTCGCCACCTCTGCCAGACCTCCGGCCTCACGCATTTCCAGAGCCGCATCATAGTGAAACTTAGCCAGCAGGCCGATCCAGCCTCGCTCGTGCCGTTTTTGCATCCCACACCAGCGGTCGGCTGCCTGCCTCGCGATGAGGCCACGCTTGATCGCCTTCGCGATTACCGCCGTCAGCTCAAGGTTCCTTCCTTTTTCGGTGCCCCCTTTGGCTTCGCGGAGCCGGTGAGTGGCACCACGCACCTCGTCGTCGCCATTCGTGGGGTCGCCTTTGAGGGCGGTCAGGTGAAACTGCCTTCCGGCTGCGGCATCGTGGGCGGCAGCGCCTTCGATCATGAATGGCGTGAGCTTCGCCTGAAGCGCGAGGCCGTTCTCCGCCTCCTCGGCCTCCAAGCATGACGCAGCACCAGCTCATCACCCACACGCTGGAGCGCCTCGCCCGTCTCGGCGTGCGTGAGGTGTGCGTGGCCGCCGGGGCGCGGAATGCCCCTCTCGTGGCCGCGTTGGCGGATAGCACCGGCGTGAAGCTCTGGAACTTCTTCGAGGAACGCAGCGCCGCCTTTTTTGCCCTCGGTCGCATCCTCGTGGATCGCCAGCCCGTGGCCGTCGTCACCACCAGCGGCACCGCCGCCGCCGAGCTGCTCCCCGCCACCATCGAGGCCTACTACCAGGGCCTTCCCCTCATCCTCGCCACCGCCGACCGCCCCGAGCGCTTCCGCCACAGCGGCGCTCCCCAAGCCATCGAGCAGGAAGGCCTCTTCGGCATCTATGCGCAGCGTCTCGATCCGTCCGATCTCAAATCCCCGCTCCACCTTAATCTCTGCCTCGACGAGCCCCTCACCCCCGCTCTCGGCATTGATTTCACTGCTCACTGCCCAGCCCCGCCTGCATCGCTACGCGAAGCGTTGCGGGCGGGGCCCACCGCGCCCCCAGCCCCATCCGCATCTCAGCAGACGACCGCCCAGCTCATCCTCGCCGCTGGCCTGCATCCCGATGACGCCGCGCTCGTGGCGCCCGTGCTCGCCCAGCTCCGCCTGCCCATCGTGGCGGAAGCCACTGCCAATCTGCATCTCTTTCCTGAGTTGCATCCGCTCCTCGTTCATGGCGGTGAAAAAGCGCCGAAGTATCGGGAGGTCCAAAAACTCCTCCGCCTCGGTGCCGTGCCTAGCTGGCGTTTTTGGCGTGACCTCGAAACCCAGCCCGAAATCGAGGTCATGAATTTCTCCCGCGTTTCCTTCCCCGGACTCGCCAGGAAGGAAAACGTCACCACCCATCCGCTGAAAGCATTTTTGAGGTTAGAAGGCGCCTCGGTAGCCTCTCCGATGCCAGTCGAGCTTTCGCCCGACTTCGAGAGCCATCCTCTCTCCGAGCCTTCATGGATGCATCACCTTCACGAGGCACTCCCGTCAGGAGCACGCGTCTTCCTCGGCAACAGCCTCCCCATCCGCGAGTGGAATCTCGCCATGGCCATCCCATCACCGCACATCCATTTTTACGCCAATCGCGGAGCCAACGGCATCGACGGCCTCATCTCCACCTTCCTCGGTGTGGCCGCCTCCAACGAAAACGAGTCCTGGCTCATCCTTGGTGATCTCAGCGCCCTCTACGATCTCGCCGCGCCGTGGATCATTCAGCAGCTCACGAACCGAAACATTCGCATCGTCATCATCAACAACGGCGGCGGGAAGATCTTCTCCCGCGTCGCCTCCCTGCGTGATCTCCCGGATAACGCCCGCCGCATCATCGAGAACCGCCACACCCTGAGCTTCGAGCCCTTCGCGAGGCTCTGGAGCATGGACTACCTCCTCGTGCAAAACCCGGCCGATCTCGGTGAGCTACCCGATGCCCCCGTGATCCTCGAAATCCGCCCCG
>JBEIGR010000520.1:0-4231 GCA_040381795.1 Verrucomicrobiaceae bacterium
CGAGCGCTTCAATCCCGTGCTGCTCCAGCTTGAGCAGCGGATGGACAACCCACGCTTCATTGAGGCGCATCGTCTCTCACCCTTCCCGAACCGCAGCATCGACATCGGCGTGGTTTTGGACCTCATGATCCACGACATCGAGATCGTGCTCCATCTGGTGAAATCCCCGCTCGTGCAGGTGGACGCCGTGGGCATCCCGGTGCTCACACGGCGCGAAGACATCGCCAATGCCCGACTGAAATTCGCCAATGGCTGCATCGCCAACATCACCGCCAGCCGCATCAGCCCGGAGAAGCTCCGCAAGATCCGCGTCTTCCAAAGCGACAGCTACCTGAGCCTCGATTACCAAGAGCAGAGCGGATGGATCTATCGCAAAGACGGCATGCAAATCGTCCGCGAAGAAGTGGAGGTCGAGAAAGACGAGCCACTGAAACTGGAACTAGCCTCTTTCGTCGAGTGCGCCCGCCAAGGCCGCCGCCCGGTGGTGACGGGCCAAGAAGGCGCCGAGGCCGTGCGCATCGCCCTGGAGATCACCGACCAGATCGAGCAGAACGCGAAGCTGGGTCAGGCGAGCTAGGCCGTGTTTGAAGCCCCTCTTAGAGCAATCGAATGACGCGCCAGCAGAGTAGCCCTCTCGCTCCGTCGAGATGAGCTAGACGCTTCTCAAGGTCTTCCGTTCTTGAGTGATGGGAAACTAACTTGCTGGCGAAAGCCTAATGCTCCTCTCGCGGAGCGAGATGGCGACTTTGCTCCGCCTGATCGTCGCTAGCAAGCCTTCGAATACGACCTAGAAAGTGCTTGCGGCGAAAAGCCTCTCTCTGGCAGACTCATCGTTGCCATGAGCAATTCACGAACCAAAAACGTCGTCCGCATCGTCATCATCTTGGCCTGCATGTTCTTCGGGGTCTGCGCTGGGGTAAGTTGGTCGGCTCTGCAGATCACGGGTAAACCACAGGTGTTTCGGTCGCTGGCGAAGATCCTGGCGAGTGGCTCCACAGTGGCCACTGAAGATCCACAATGGCGAGAACAATTGCAGGACTTCTACGGCACGATCATCGAGACACTCGAAAGCGCGGAGATGAATCGTAAGGCAAGGGAGCGTGTTCACGCCCTTCACCCAGATCTAAAGGACTCCGACGTCGAAATCCGAGTGGCTCAGACCAAGGGTTCCGGCATCATCAACATTCTCGCCACCGGTTCTGAGCCGAAGTACACGCAAATTTTTCTCAATGCGCTCTTGGATGAATTCATGGCTTTCCGCCAGATCATCAGGGAACAAGCCCAGGGAAAGGTTTTGAGCACATTCCTGCAAGAAGTGGTGGGCAAGCAGAAGCAAATGGAAGACGCCGCGACCGAGCTTGAGGCGGCTGGGAGTGACGCGAAAAACATCCTGGCGCGAACCGAGCTGGAACGACTGACCGGACGATTGGTGGCATTGAGCAATGAGCGCGACGATCTGCGGATGAGTTTAAAGAGCACGCCGCCTGACGCGGCGGACAAAACCACGCGGTTGAGTCTCCTTGAGGAGGAAATCCAGCGGATCAGCAATGAGATCGTGGAACCCGAAGCGGCAGCAACTCGGCTCAATGCGCTCACCCAGCGCCACGCCACAGCGAAGCTGGTCTATGAAGAGATGTTCAAGCAGGCTGAGAACTTCCAAAACATGTTCAACTCCAAATCCGATTATGTCGCGACCCGGGAGCGAGCGACGACGGCAAGCGAGCACACCGAGGACTGGAAGATGCCAATCATTCTCGGCGGCGCAGGTGGCGCAATTTTGGGGCTGGTGACCGGGTTGCTGGTGAGCCTGCTCATCTCGCTGCTAGGCCGGTCGAATGCGCCGCAGGCGTGATCTAGGCCGAATTTTCTCACACCTACCACGCTGCACCTGCCAAATTGTTTGCCGCAAAGGGGCAGAGGAGCAGAGGACGCAGAGATGAAAACAGGAGGAACCCTTTGCGTCCTCTGCCTCTTTGCCCCTCTGCGGCAAAAACGAGTGTGAAAAAATGCAGCCTAGCTGTTCCCTTGCTTGAGTGAAGCGAGCAGTGCTTCCGCACAGGCGGTGGCGAACTCGGGGGCATTCACCTCGCAGTCCATCTCGATGAGCGGAATGGCGGGACGGAGATGCTTTTTGATGCCGTCAAAGAGGGCGGCATCTGCTTCGGGGCTGTAAAAAGGCTTTCCGGCAGCGCTGATGATGCTGATGGCTTTTTTCGGCAGCAGCACGGTGACGGGGCCACGACAGGCATTGGCCTTCTCCGCGAGGATGCGGCCGAGTTCGGCGCATTCGGCCGCATTCGTGCGCATGAGCGTGACCTGCGGGTTGTGAATGTAAAACGTGCGCCCTTCAAACCTGGCGGGCACCGTGGCCCGCTCGCCGAAATTCACCATGTCGAGGCAGCCGGGCGTGATGATGGAGGGCACGCCGGTTTTGGCAGAGGCATCGAGTCGCGTGGGGCCTGCGCCAAGGATGCCGCCGACGTATTCATCGGCCCATTCGGTGGTGGTGATGTCCAAAACGCCTGCGAACATGCCGCTCTCAATGAGGGATTCCATGATGCGGCCGCCGGTGCCGGTGGCGTGGAAGACGAGGACCTCGTAGCCAGCGTCTTCGAGGATCTTTTTCGCCATGTTCACGCACTCAGTGGTATTGCCAAACATGGAGGCGGCGATGAGCGGCTTGTCATCGGCGGCGGGGACCTCCGTCTCCACCATGCCGCAGATGGCTCCAGCGGCGCGGGCGAGGAGGACGCGGGAGATGCGGTTCAGGCCGCTGACATCGACGATGCTGGGAAACATGACGATGTCCTTCGTGCCGATATACGGAGCCACATTGCCCGCAGCCAACGTGGAGACCATGACCTTGGGAAAGCCAACGGGCAGGGCTCGCATGGCCGCGCTGCCAATGGCGGTGCCACCGCCGCCGCCGAGGGAGATCACGCCCTGCACGCGACCTTCGCTGACGAGCTTCGCGAGGTAAACAGCGGCCGCACCTGCCATCGCGGTGACGGCTTCACCGCGATCTTTTCGCTCCAGGATGCCGGCAAGGTCCACGCCATTCGCGGCGGCCACCTTTTCGCGGCTGACATCGGGTTTCACCTGCGGTGGCTCGGCGCTGCCGGTATCGATGAGGAGCGTCTGATGGCCGCGTGAGCGGATGATCTCCGCCACGTAGGCGTGTTCGTGGCCTTTGGTGTCGAGGGTGCCGAGGACTGCGATGGTGGACATAGGTGTGGGGTGGGATTGGAACGGAAAGGAGGCCGGATGGCAACCCTGGAGATGAGGCCGCAGCCCACCTCGAACTATCCGAAGTCCTCCACAGGAATTGCGATTGCTATTTGAAAGGCCACCATCGTATAAAAACGTCCCTCTGATGAATTTCAAAAACAGCCTTCTGTTTCTCTTCCCTGCCACGATGCTGCTCGCCCAGCAGGCGGAGCGCCCGTGGAAAGACTCTCAGGGCCGCGTGATCCAGGCGGCCTATGTTTCCAGCACGGCGGATAGCGTGACGATCCGCCTAGCCGATGGAAAGCAGCACACGCTGCCACTTTCACGCTTCAGCGCTGATGACCAGGCCTATGTGAAAAGCCAAGCCGCCTCTCCCGCTGAGACCGCCAAAGCGCCTGTGGCAGATCTGGACCGTGTGCCCTTTGAAAAACGCGTGTGGCCGCCGCAGGTGGAGGTGCCGAAGAAGGCGGTCGAGATCACGGCGACGGTGGAAAATGCGCCCGCGAGGCAGTTTGGCTACCAATCGGAGGCGTTTGAATTCACCTCGCAGGCCAAGCTGGCTGGCAGCGTGATGAAGGAAGTAGCGGTCACCTTTGAAGCCACGAAGTCACTCGTGGCCACGCTCCCCTGGGGCATCGTTTGCAAGCCTCCGCAGGGTTTTGAACGCTACAAAGCCGCACTGTATGAAACGCGGCAGGATTACATCACGGCGGGTGGCCCCGAAAACTCCGGTGGCGTGTACATGAGCGGCCCCAAGATCTTCATGATTCCCTTCCCCAGCCTCGGCCTGGAGATGCGCGGGAAGACGTGGTTCAAGGACGAGAACTACCGCAGTGACACGCTGGTGCATGAGATCACCCATCAGGTGATGCACGACTACCTCACCTTCCTGCCGAAGTGGGTCATCGAAGGCACCGCGGAATACACCGAAAACCTGCCCTACAAGAACGGTATCTTCCGCGTGGACGGCCATAAGAACGGCATGAAGGACGCCATCGAGGAG
>JBEIGR010000521.1:0-4230 GCA_040381795.1 Verrucomicrobiaceae bacterium
CGTCCGCAAACTCCAAAGCGGCGTCGATCCCACGGAGGACTGATTTCGCGGCATGAAACAGCTTCTTCATGTCCTTTGCCTCGTCGGGCTTTTTCAAACGGGCATCCACGCCCAGCTGACCACCGCTCTCACCATCCGCACCCTCCCCTACGAGCGCAGTTTGGAAAAACTCCCCGTCGAGCTCACGGCCACCGTCGGCTTCGTCGAGAGCGGCGGCACGGTTTTCGTGCAGGACGACACGGCAGGCACGCATTTGCACTTCAAACCGGCCCGCAACGACCTCCGCGTCGGGGATCGCGTGCGGGTGAAAGGCGTCACGATGGCCGGACTCTACCTTCCGGGAGTCGAAGTGACGGAGATCGACGTTTTGGGCCACGAATCGCCTCCGGCGGGCGTTTCGGCCAGCTTTGACGACCTCGCCACGGGGCGCTTTCATTATCAACGCGTCGTCGTCGAGGGCCTCGGGCGCACGTTGACGCCGCTGGACGAAAATCGCTCGCTCCTGCGGCTCGCGATGGGCAGTCGTGTGATCGAGGTGCGGGTCGATGCGCCGCTGGAGGCCGCTCCACAGCTCATCGATGCCCGACTGCGCATCACCGCCCTCGCCGCCGGGGGCATCAATGATCGCCGCCAGCTCGTGTTTCCCTACTTGCGCGTCACGGACTGGAGCGATGTCGCCCTCACGCAAAGCGCCGCCGCGCCCGAGTCACTGCCCGTCATCTCCGTCGCCTCGCTGCTTCGCTTTGGTGCGGCGGACGAGCCGCATCATCGCGCCCGCATTCGCGGCATCGTCTTGGCTGCGTTTGAGGATGGCCGCGTCTTCCTCCGCGATGTCACCCCGCCACCGCCGCCGCGTGAGGTCAAAGACGACGAGCCACCGAAGGCCCCGCTCTCCCCGGCCATCGCCGTCCATCTTTCCACCTCGCCATCCCTCCTCGCGGGCGATCTCGCCGAAATCACCGGCTTTCCCGTCATGGCCGGCTTCAGCGCCTCGCTGGCCGATGCGCAGGTGCTCAGCCGCCAGGCCGCCGAGCCACCCACCGCTGCCCGCGTCACTTTGCGTGAGTTTCAAAACGGCTCACACGATGCCGATCTCGTCCAGCTCACCACGCCCGCCGTGTTGAACGACTTCTTCCGCACGCCCGACGGCTACGAGCTGCGCCTCACCTCCGGCGGCACCTCCATCCGCGCCTTCCTTTTGGAAAAAACCGCGCCCCGGCTCGAGCTCGGCTCTGCCTGCCAGCTCACCGGCATCTGCCTCGTCGAGTCCGCCACCACGGACAAAGGCTTCCGCTCCGAGCCCGATCGCGCCTCGCTCCTCCTCCGCTCGCTCGATGACGTGCAGGTGCTCAGCACCGCGCCCTTTTGGAATGCCCGCCGACTCGTCATCGCCATCGCCCTGCTCGGCGGGCTCGTGCTGCTCACCCTCATTTTGCTCACCCTCCAGCGCCGACAGATCACTCGCCTGGAGAGCAAAATCACCCACCAGGCCGCGCTCGACGAGCGCCAGCGCATCGCCCGCGAATTCCACGACACCTTGGAGCAGGAGCTCACCGGCCTCTCCCTCCGGCTCGATGCCGCCAGCACCCGACCGCTGGAGGAAAAAGCCCGCACCCTGCTCGAAACCAGCCGCAGCCTCGTCTCCCGCATTCAAAGCGAAGCCCGCAACCTCGTCTCCGACCTCCGCGACGACACCGCCCACGCCACCACCCTGCCCGAGGCCCTGCAACTCCTCGCCACCCGCGCCCCCGAAGGCATCGCCATCACCCTCGACCTCAGTCCCATCCCCGCCATCCCGCCGCCCGTCACGCATCACCTCCGCATGATCGCCCAGGAAGCCATCACCAACGCCCTCAAACACGCCCACCCCACCCAAATCCAGCTCCACCTCTCCAATACTCCACCCCTCCATTACTCCACTTCTCCGCTCCTGCTCCTCCGCATCACCGACAACGGTCACGGCTTCGACCCCACCGCCCAAACCCACGGCCAACCCGGCCACTTCGGCTGCATCGGCATCAGCGAACGAGCGCGGAAAGTCGGCGCCGAGGTGAAATGGGCAAGCGAGCGGGGAAAGGGGACGACGGTGTGGGTGACGCTGCCGCTGGGGAAATGACGAAACCAGAATGATGAATGACGAAAGAAGCCCTAATTGTTCGAGGGCTTGGTGCGATCGAAGGACACGGCGGTGAAGACTGGCTTCTATTTGGGGACAACACGATGTGCACCAAACTTCCTCCCGTCCAAGCCTTCACAGGCGAGTTCTTTGTCGCCGGATTTCATTCTCACTTTATCCACATATTTGCCGTTGGCCCAGTTCGCCTCGTATCGGTCATTGCCCGAGGATCTCCATGTTCCGCTCTCGCCATTGGGCCACTCGGCGAAACACATGCCATCTTCCCGAAAATGAACCGTGCCCGGTCCATCCCAGTGCCAACGACCGACGATTTTGTTCACGGGTCCTAGCTTGCTCATGAAAGCGCCACTCACGTTCTCGTCGTTCTGGGCTGCGAAGGATGTAAGTCCCGCATCCAACTTTAGCAGGAGGCCAATGCGTTTGTCGGGGCCGCAGTCCTGAAGACGAATCAAGTCCGCACCCACTGCCTCCCACTTGGCCTCATGGGCAATCTTGTCATGATGCCAAGCGCTGTATTGCCCATTGGAACGCAGTCTGATGGCCATCCAGGCACCATCCTTGATGACGGTAGCCCCGCCTGTTTGAAGATAGTCTTCTTTGTGTACAATCTTCCACTGAGTGTTCTGCATGCGTTGCGTTAAATCTGCCAGTGCTTGCGGTGTGGGGGCTGGTGCAGGGTTAGCCTTAGCTGGAATGACATTCGCTGGTGCTTGTGGTGCTGGGGGGATTGCAGCCATAGCCACTGTTGGCATGATCCTCGCCGCGCTGTGGGTTGCACATTCAAGCCGAGTAAAATCTCGATCAAATTGCATGTCCACAAATCCTCCCCTATCGAAGCTGATTCTAGCTTCAGTTGAATCGTTATTTGCACTCCAGCGAAAGATATGAAACTCTTCAGGCTTGTTTCCCCATTCCAGCTTAGCGGTACCGTCTGAATTGAAGATGATTGGTCTATTCTGATAAAGCGGACCAGACCACCGCCATTGATGTTGTGTTAGTGCCTCTGTGGCATTCCGAGGTATTTGCGCGAGTAGTGTCGGCGTCCATGAGAAAGCAGCGAGACCAAGGAAAAGTCGAAGATAGCGCATAGGAATTTGAAAAAAATTGAGGATGGGGAAGCAGGGAAAAGTGCACCGACGGGGCGGCTTTTAAACCCATGCGCCGATAGAAGCGGAAAAGCCGCCTGAGATCAAGCCTTGGCTGCGGCGGGTCGTTGAGGCTGCGGGCGTTTGGAGACGACGCCTCGCGTCATCACCTCGGTGAAATCAGAACTGTTCTCCCGCAGATTCGAGGAGGCCCACAGATTGGCTCCAAAACAGAAATCTGCGGGCCTCCCTGAATCTGTGGGAAATCAAAACCGTGAGAGGCAGACGGAAAAACCGCTGATTTGACGCTAACCAGACGCTGATGTCAGAGGAGCCGATTTCGAAACCCGTGCGGGCTGAAGCCTAACGCCACCTTGCAAGCATGTCACGCTTGTGACAAAATCCCCGGCATGATCACTTTAAACGCACCGTCCCCAAAGGACCCCAAAGTCCTGCGTCCGCTGCTGCACTCGCAGGTGGATTCGTTGCCGGATGCGGCTCTGGAGTTGGCTCGACGCTTCTTACTGGAGATCAGGCTGCAAGAAGTCACCGCTGAGCTGGATGACGCCGCTGATGAGGCCCGTGCCCAGGGTAGATTCACGCCCGAGCGCATCGCCGCTGCCGTGGCGGAGCACCGCGCCGCGCATCCATACCGCCGCGCATGATCGTCTGCATCGATACCAATGTCCTCGTCGGGATGTTTGGTCGCCGTGCGCCGTGGCTGGCCTTGCGTCAGGCATTGCTTGATGGGCGCATTCTCTGGGCCCTTTCCAATGAGATTGTGTTGGAATACGAGGAAATCTTCACCCGCGAGATGAGTGCCGCCAAGGCCATGACCCTGCTGGAGTTCATTGAACTGGTGGACGAAACACGCGGCGTCATCCGCTATCTCTCCCCCGACTACCGCTTTCTCACCATCCCCGCCGATGCGGATGACGACAAATTCGCCGACTGCGCCATCGCCGCCCATGCCGATTACGTCATCACCGAGGACCGGCATTTCCGCTC
>JBEIGR010000522.1:0-4207 GCA_040381795.1 Verrucomicrobiaceae bacterium
ATTCGACCATGCTGCCCTCTCGTCGCGGAAGGCAGCCGTTGCAACTGTCACGCGGTCTGGGTCACTTCTTCCCCTTCTGCGCCGCTGCGGTGAACCAATCGACGCCACCACCTCCTCCGCCAAAGGGATTGCCCATGCCGCCACCGGAGCTGCGCTGGCCACCACCTCCGCCGCCGCTGTTGAAGGTGCGCGGTTGACCGCCACCCTGGCCCATCGGCTTGCCTTGACCGGTCTTCTTCTCGAAATCCGGCTTCGCCTTCATGCTCAGCGCGATGCGTTTTCTCGGGATGTCCACCTCCGTGACGGTCACCATGACCTTTTGCGCCACTTTGACGACTTCGGCGGCATCGCGGATGAAATGATCGGCGAGCTGGCTGACGTGCACGAGGCCGTCCTGATGCACGCCGATGTCCACGAAGGCGCCAAAGGCCGTGACGTTCGTGATGATGCCCGGCAGCTTCATGCCGACGGTGAGGTGCTTCATCTCGCTCACGCCTTCAGCGAAGCTGAAGACCTCGAACTGCTTGCGCGGGTCGCGCCCCGGCTTCGCGAGCTCGTTCATGATGTCCTGCAAGGTGGGCAGGCCGACATCGGCGCTGACATACTTCTTGAGGTCGATCTTCGCGCGAAGGTCCGGCTTCTGCATCAAATCGGCCACGCCGCAGCCGAGATCGGCCGCCATCTTCTCCACGAGCGCATAACGCTCCGGATGCACGGCACTCGAATCGAGCGGATGCGCCGCGCCACGGATGCGCAGGAAGCCCGCGGCCTGCTCGAAGGCTTTTTCACCCAGCCGTGGCACCTTGAGCAAATCTTTGCGGCTGGCGAAAGCACCGTGCTCGTTGCGGAAGGCCACGATGTTCGCCGCGTGGGCACTGTTCAGGCCGGAAACGTAGCTGAGAAGCTGTTTCGACGCGGTGTTCAGCTCCACGCCGACGGCGTTCACGGTGCTGATGACCACATTATCGAGACTGCCCTGAAGCATCGTCTGATCCACATCGTGCTGATACTGGCCGACGCCGATGGACTTCGGATCGAGCTTCACCAGTTCCGCCAGTGGGTCCATGAGGCGGCGAGCGATGGAAACGGAGCCGCGCACGGTCACGTCATGATTTGGGAACTCCTCGCGAGCCACCTCGCTGGCGCTGTAGATGGACGCGCCGCTTTCATTCACCATGATCACCGGGATGGAGCTTGGCACGCCGATCTTCTTCACAAACATCTCCGTCTCGCGGCTGGCGGTGCCATTGCCGATGGCGATGGCCTGTACCTTGAAGCGTTCGATCAGATTCATGAGCAGCGTCTTCGCGTGCATGAGGCTGTTGCCATCGCCGAGCAGGTAGATGACGTCGTTATAGACGAGCTGACCCTGCGCATCGAGCACGACGACCTTGCAACCCGTGCGGAAACCGGGGTCGATGCCCAACACGCGCTTCTGACCCAGCGGGGCCGCGAGCAGCAGCTCGCGCAGATTGTCGGCGAAAACCTTCACCGCCTCGGCGTCGGCTTTCTTCTTGGATTCGAGGCGTGCCTCCGTCTCCATGCTGGAACTAAGCAAACGCTTGTAAGCATCCTGCGCGGCCAGTTTGACCTGCGCGGAACATGGGTTGTTGCCCTTCACCGTGAGACGCTCGACGAGCGCGATTGCCTCCGCCTCCATCGGCTGGATGCGCATGAGCAGGAAGCCTTCTTTTTCACCGCGACGAATCGCGAGCATGCGATGCGAGGGGATGGACTTCACCGGCTCCGTCCAGTCGAAGTAATCGCGGAACTTCTGTGCCTCCGGGTCCTCTTCTTTGCCAAACATGACCTTCGACGTGACCGTGCCGCTCTCCGCGAAGAGCTTTCTCAACGCCGCACGCACCTCTGCCGTGTCGCTGATGCGCTCCGCGATGATGTCGCGAGCCCCCGCGAGCGCTTCCGCGGCATCTTTGACCTTCAACTCGTCCGTTTCGGCATCGAGCTTCACAAACTTCGCCGCCTCGCCATCGAGATCGACCGCGTTCGTGAGCACGTTTTGCTCGATGAAATCCGCCAGCGGCTCCAAGCCCTTCTCCTTCGCGATGGTGGCCTTCGTGCGGCGCTTCGGGCGGAACGGCGCGAAGATGTCCTCCAGCGCGTTCATCGTGTCCGCCTTGTCGATCTTCGCGCGGAGCACGTCCGTCATGAGCTTGCGCTCCTCCAGCGACTTCACAATGGCCGCGCGGCGGTCATCGAGGGCGACGAGCTGCCCCATGCGCTCCTGGATGTTCTGAATCTGCACTTCGTCGAGCTCGCCCGTCGCTTCCTTACGATAGCGGGAGATGAACGGCACCGTCGCGCCATCCGCGAGCAGCTTCGCCGTCGCGCCGACCTGGATCGGTCGCAGTTTCAGCTCTCCGGCGATGCGTTCGACGTGGGCGATGTTGATGTTCAGTTCGTTAGCGGCAGCCATGGTTGGGAAACTGGAAAGGGGTGGTTGGGCCGCTCGTGTTAGCGACGCGGTATCATCCGGCAAGCAATGTCCGCCTGCTGTGAAGAACTTTTCTCATTCATGGCGCTTGCATCGCCCGCGCACCTTTCACACCTCGAATTCATCCGCCGGGTCAAACGGCGGCATCGGCACATTGATGATGCGCAATTTCCCCACGGCGCGATGCACGCAGCCCGGTCGGATCATCACCGTCGTCATCGGTTTCAGCGGAATGATCTGCCCGTCCGCCTCCAGATGTCCCTCACCTTCCAGCACGATATAAATCTCCGTCATCTTCTCATGCCAATGCGCCTTCGAATCCGCGTGAATGTCCGTCAGATGCACCGTCGCCAGCGTGTTCCAAGGTTCCTTAAACGCCCTCCTTGCCTGCCCACACGGGCACGGAGTCGGCGTGATCTCATCCAGTTGGGCGACAGCGAATTTGGGTTCGTTCATGGTGGTGAAAAATGGTTACTGGCGACGATGGTCTTTGGCAACGGTGACGGCATCTCGCGCCGCATGCAGCACATACAGGATTCTCACCCCTGCATCCTCCGGCAGCGGGCGGTAGTAGATGAGGTAGTTTGGATACTCGGTGACCACCATCATGCGGATGCCTTTCAAGGTGCGGCGAAGGGGAGAATACTCGGTGCCTAGGCGAGGATGTCTGGCGAGGAGCTTGAAGGCATCCGTGACGGCCAGTTCAACGGCCTCTGCCGCATAAGGATTATCCTGCGCGATGTAAATATAGATCTCAGCCAGGTCATATTTGACCTCTGGATGAACCTGCAGTTCAGGCATGACGCTGTGTTTGCTGAAGCTTCTTGAGGGCGATTCCCCGGATTTCCTGTCGATAGGCATCCATGTCGGTGATCGTGACAAAAGGCCCCTTGTCCCGCTCCTCCAGGATGTCCTCCAGCGCCTCGCGGGCTGGGTCGGCGTAGTGCTGCTCGTCGTTCTCAAGGCAAAGCATCACATAGCTCGAAAGGAAGCCTTCAGGAGTCTGCTGCCAGCCCTCCGCTTTGCGGTTCAGGACGGGCAGGATCGTCTCAGGCAGGTCAATGGTGAACTGTGGCATGGGTAGAGCGTATCACGCGGATGTTTTCACGGTAGCAGATTTTAAGCGCAGGGGCGGGCAAAGAGCGGCCTTCATCATGTCGAATGACATGGCTGCGTTGGCTACAAAGACAATCACAGTGAAAGCAACGCTGAAGCGAGCGACTTTTGCTGTGTCGGAGTTCGACCGTGTGTCATACTGAGCGAGGTGAATCATGGCGAAGCACCAAAGAACTGGAATGAGAAGAAAAAACGGGCCGTAGCTCGCGAAGAAATCGCTCGCCGCAGGAAGGTGAACCGCCAAGCCCATGTCGGCGTGATTGATCGAAAAGTAGATTTTCCGAAAGGACCGCGTGACGAGCCAGCCAGACGCGATCAGGACGCCTTGGATGACTCCAAATAGACCGATGATCTGGGCTGTGGACTTCATGGTTTGAGCGAGGTTTCTCAAAGCGCCGCCAGCGCCGCGGCGGCGACTTCGGCGGTTTGTTCGAGGTCATCGCGGCTGTGGGCCATGCTGATGAAGCCGGTCTCGAACTGGCTGGGGGCGAAGTACACACCGTGGTCGAGGCAGTGGTGGAAGAATTTGCGGAAGGCGGCGAGGTCGCTGGTTTTGGCGTCTTGCAGGCTGTGGACTTCCTTTTCGGTGAAGAAGAGGCAGAACATGCTGCCTTTGCGATACCAGCGGTAGTTGAGCCC
>JBEIGR010000523.1:0-4204 GCA_040381795.1 Verrucomicrobiaceae bacterium
AAGTCCCTGGCCCCGACCTGCCGTGACCACGGCGCAAATGTGTGGCCGACCTGGGCCGTCAACCGAGCCGCCTGCCCCCGTGCTTGCAAGATGCGGCTTTCTAAAGTGCGAAACTTGGGTTAACCTGACACACATGCCTTTTGGCGCATGGGCATGGCTAGGTCACAGAACGGCCTGTGCAGGCCACTTGACCAACAACTTGACTTATACTTGACCCAACTGCCACCTGCCTGCTTCACGACAAGCGCTGCGGAGCCGATCACGGGGCAGCAGGCTTCACGCGGTCCTTCAGGATATCGCGGAGGGATTTGCCGTCGAAGGTGAGGTTTTCGAGGACGGCGAGGCCTTGGTGGACGCGGACTTCGGCGATGATGCCTTTGGCATCGCGGATGGATTCGGCGAACCATTTGTCCGCCTCGGGGGCGAGGGCTTCGTTGAGGTAGAAGCGGTCGAAGGGCCAGGTGACATTCGCTTTGTCGGCCGATTCCCAGTTGTAGGTGACGCGGACGTAGTCGCCGGAGGTGGGAGGTTCGGCGCTCACCTGCTGGATCGTCGTCTGGCCGTCAGCACCGGTTTGCAGGGTGGCGTAGGCATGCTGGCCGGTGAGCAATTTTTCACCTTTGGCGATGGGGGCCTCGTCCTGATCGGGGCGCACGGCGAGGTAGCGGCCGCGTAGCGGATCGTAGGGATCGGGGGCGGTGCATTTGAGGCGAATGAGAGTGCCGTTGGTCAGCGTGCGTTCGTATTTGAAGATCTGCGAAAGCGGCGCTGCCCACTGGGCGAGCGAGACGAGAGCAAAGAGGATGAGCGGGAGCGATTTCATGGCTTGGTGGGGGCGAGGCGAGCCTTCAGGCGGCCCATGGCGATGTTGAAGGCGAGGAAGGCCACGCCGATGACGATGAAGGCGAGTCCTTTGGCGAGGAGCGAGAGTTCACTCTCGAACATGCGGGCGATGACCAGCACGCAAAGCAGCGCGGCTCCGAGTCGCGGAGCACCACGACGGCCGCTGAACTCCAGCACGATGAGCGTGATACCGAGGGCGAGCAGATGCAGCGTCATCAGCCAAGGCACGGCGGTGGAGGCCGAGGAGCCAAAAATGAGCCCGAAGAGCGGGGTGAGAATAATCGAGGTCACGGCGAGCACGGCCCAGCGGCTGGTGCGGATGGCGTAAAAGGCAAACAGGCCGGTGGTGAGCAGCAAAACCCAGGTCCAGGGGATCTTCGCCGCGGTGGTGTAGCTTTTCACGATCTCCTGACCGGCGTCCTGAAAGGTGCTGGCGACGCCAAAGGTGAGCAGGAAGAGAAAACCGAGCACGATCTGCGGTTTGTGCCGAGCCGGTGCATCGAGTCCGGTTTGATTCAGTGGTAGCAGAGCCATCGCGGCGGCGGTGAAGGCCCACAGCGAGAAGAAGGTATCGCCATCACCCCAGCTACGGCCAAAGTGCTGCTGGGTGGCACAGTAGGCCGCGGCGGCGAGGCCGAAGGAGGCGCTCAGCGCCATGATCCAGCGCAGGGTGACGGAGAGAGGCTTTTCCAGCCGGAAGCCGGGCCAGAAGGGAAAGAGGCCGAGCAAGAGCACCGGATAGATGAGGGCGCTTTGATGCCAGACTTTGCCGAGGTCACACTGGTGGATGGACCACTCGGCGATGGCGAGGAGGTAAAAGATGGCCACGGAGGTGGAGCGCATCACCCACACGAGCGGCAGGCTGAGGATGAACCACGCGAAGAGGAAGTCCGGCCATGCACCGCCGAGATTGTAGATCTGCGAGACGAGGGCGATGCAGGCCCCGGTGGCCATGGTTTGCAGCATGGCGGCGGTCTCACGCACCCACGCGGCAGAGGCATCGCCTTTCCGCAGCACGGTGAAGCTGAAAATCTGCGAGCCGAGCAGTGGCAGGAAGGCGAAGAGCAGGCGCACGGGCCGGGTGAAGTCATCCCAGTTGTAACCAATGATGGCGATGAGGCCGGTGCCGATGAGAAGAGCTCCGAGCGCTCCCATGACGAGCTGGGCCACGCCGGGCTGCGAATCATCAAAGGGATGCCGCT
This sequence comes from Verrucomicrobiaceae bacterium, assembly GCA_040381795.1. Lineage (GTDB taxonomy): Bacteria > Verrucomicrobiota > Verrucomicrobiia > Verrucomicrobiales > Verrucomicrobiaceae > Prosthecobacter. The sequence goes on from JBEIGR010000523.1 coordinate 2,046, forward strand.
GGCGTAGTGAGGCGGCGTTTTCGGCGGTGAGGAGGCCGTCGCGTTCCCATTGTGGGAGTTGATCGTGCAGCCAGCGATGGTGAGAGGCGTTCATGAAGGCCGGATGGAAGCCGAGGCTAGCAGGTGAGGCGAATTGAATTTCACGATCCTCGCATCAACTGGCTGAATGACCCCGGCCTCAACGCGGCTTGCGGGCGAGGATGCCGATGAGCAGGCGTTCGAGCACGAGCTTGGAATCGAGCGAGGAGGTGACGAGCTTCACATTCGCATCGAGGCAGGCTTTGAAGGCCGCGTGGAGTTCTTCGAGCGTGAAATTTCCTGTTTCAGGCAAAGCGAGGAACATCGGGTAGGCGTTGAAGCCGGTGCCGTCTTTCTTCCGCGGCAGATGCGCCGTGGCGGAGGACGGCAGGCCGTCGAGGGAGGCGCAGAAGCCGTTGTAGTTGAACTTGTTCAGCTTGTAGCGGCTGCCCAGGTCCTTGATGAGAAGGAGGCTGCGAACGCGGGGCACGATGGCAGCGAGCAGCAGGCCGATGGCGTTCTGCCCCTGGTACATGAGCGTGCCGAGCAGATCGAGAGCTCGCTGGAGGTCACGCTTGCCGATGGCATTGCCGAGATCCCACAGCACGCCCGCACGGCTCATCGAGACGAGGGTTTGCACGGTCTTCAGACCCGCACGGCGACGCTCACCGAGGTAGAGATCGATCTTGATGAGTTCGTTCTCGAGTTGGCGAGTGTCGTCGCCCGCCATCTGCACGAGGAGTTCGAGGGCGCCGGACTCAAAGGTGATGCCGAGGTCCCTCGCCCGCTGCGTGGCCATGGCGAGCACGGGACCTTCCCAGCCTGCCCGCGAGGTGTCCGGCTTGTCGAAGACCTCGATGTTCGCGAGCTTGGAGATGCGTTTGTAGGCATTGCGACGCTTGTCGATGCCGCTGGTGCTGATGACGAATTTTACATCGCTGCCGAGGCCGGACTCGACCACATTCAAGATGCGCTCGAATCCATCCACGGCGGCCTGCGAACGGCCTGTTTGCGTATCGCCGAGAAAGTTGGCGTATTTGAGCCACACCACCTTCGTGCCGCCAAAGAAGGGCAGCGTTTGCAGCGCCATGCAAACATTCGAGCAGATGGTGCCGGCATGCTCGGAGTTGTCTGCGGTGCCGTCGATGATGTCGTTGGAGAAATCACCCGCGTCCGGTGGGGTGAGTTGGCGCACGGTGAGCAGTGCGGCCTCCTTCACGCGTGCCTCATCACTGCCCATGAAAACATGGATGGCGGCGGTGGGGCTGGCTTTTTTCGGCGGAGGCATGCGGGAGTGGCGGGCGGCATGCTTGGCGAGATTCAGCGGCTCGGCAAGCCATGCTCCGGGAACGTTTTTGCCGCTCGCACAATCCGGGCGGCGGGCGTAGTCATCCCGCATGGCTACTCCTAGCGACCGTCCTCACATCATCGCCGTCTTCTGCGATTTCGAAAACCTGGCCATCGGTGCCCGCGAGGCTAAATATGACCGTTTCGACATGACGAAGGTGCTCGACCGTCTGCTGCTCAAAGGCAGCGTGGTCGTCAAAAAGGCCTACTGCGACTGGGAACGCTACAAAGGCTTCAAAGCCACGATGCACGAGGCGGCCTTTGAGATGATCGACATCCCGCATGTTAGCAAAAGCGGCAAAAACTCCGCGGACATCCGCATGGTGGTGGACGCGCTCGATCTCTGCTACATGAAAGGCCACGTCGATACCTTTGCCATCGTGAGCGGTGATTCCGACTTCTCACCGCTGGTGAGCAAGCTGCGTGAGAACAACAAGACCGTCATCGGCGTCGGTGTGAAACAAAGCACGAGCAGTCTTTTCATCGGTAACTGCGATGAGTTCATCTTCTACGACGATCTCGAGCGCGAGGGGGAGAATGTGAAAGCCCGCGTGACGCAGGCCAAGCAGGCCGCTGCTCCGGCTGCCTCTAAAGCGGCCTCGAATGACAAAAAGCAGCCTGAGAAGCCCGCCGGTGATCCTGAAGAGGCGATTCGACTCGTGATGGAGACCATCGATGCCCTGCTCGCCCGTGGTGACAAAGACGCCGTGTGGGCCAGCCATGTGAAGCAGGCCATCCGCCGCCTTCAGCCGCAGTTTGAGGAGCGTTTTTATGGCTTCCGCAGCTTCAGCACC
>JBEIGR010000524.1:0-4200 GCA_040381795.1 Verrucomicrobiaceae bacterium
ATGCCCTAAAGCGGGCTGGGAAGGGAAGGGGAGGAGGTTAAATTGAGAGATGAAGGGTGGGTGAGGCCCTTCAGAAAGGAGACGGACAGTATTTAGAAGCTATGGAAAAGCCTGTTTGGTTCGAAATGAAGCGCTAAATACAAGGGAGCCGGAGGTGTCTCTTGGTTTTGGAGGCTTTTGGCACCTCACTCATGGTAGAAATGAGAAAAACCGTATCTGATGCAAATAAGAGAAGTTGGGGGCCACTTCTGGGGCAGGTGGAGATGCTTTGGAGAAGGGGCCTGAGGAACGGAAGTGACCCAAGTGACCGGAAGAGGGGACCGGTGAGGAAGCGGAGGTCGAATCTCGGTTTTCAGATTTCGGGCTTTAGTTTTGGCATTCGGCCCGCATGGCGTTTGACCACCCGGACCTCACGGCTAGGCTCGCGGAGATGTTTTCCCCCTCCTGGATTCCCGCCCTCCTATGCCGCTCATGACACGGGTGTTCATCATTGCCGGAGAGATCAGCGGAGACACGCATGCGGCGGGTCTGCTGCGTGAGATGAAGGTGCTGGAGCCTGAGTTGCAGGCCAGCGGGCTCGGTGGTCGCCAGATGCGGGAGGTGGCGGGGCCGGGGATCGAAGACTGGGTGGAGAAGGCGGGCGTGGTGGGCCTGTGGGAGGTGCTCAAAATCTACCGTTACTTCAAAGAGAAGAAGGTGGCGGTGGAGGCGCAGATCCTGGCGGAGCGGCCTGAGGCGGTCATTCTCGTGGATTACCCGGGCTTCAATCTGCGTGTGGCGAAGTCGCTACGTGCGGCGGGCTATGCGGGGAAGATTCTTTATTACATCAGTCCGCAAGTATGGGCCTGGAAGAAGGGGCGCGTGAAGGTGATGGCGAAGGTGCTGGACCTCATGATCTGCATTTTTCCCTTCGAGAAGGCTTTTTACGAGCAGAGCGGACTGCGCACGGAATTCTGCGGTCATCCGATGGTGGATCGCGTTCAGACGTTGCGCCGCGATTGGAAGCGTGAACCCGGTTTGGTGGGCTGGTTTCCGGGGAGTCGGCTCAACGAGGTGCGTCGGCTGTTTCCGATCATGGTGCAGGCCTCGCAGGCCATCCGCTTGGCGGTGCCGAAGGTGCGTTTCGCGGTTTCAGCGGCTAATGAGACGCTCGCCGGGCACATGCGCACGATGGCGGATGCCCTCGGCGTGCCGGAGGCGAAGCGCTGGATCGAGGTGGGCACCGTGTATGACCTCATGCAGCGCTGCGAGGCGGGTGCGGTGGCCAGCGGCACAGCCACGCTGGAGGCTGCCTGCTTTGGCCTGCCCTACACGCTCATTTATAATGTAAGCTGGCCCACCTACGTCGTCGCCAAGCTCGTCGTGCGCATCAAGCATCTCGGCATCATCAACATCCTCGCGAAGCGCGAGGTCGTAAAAGAGCTCGTGCAGTACGATTTGAATTCCGATACCCTCGCGAAGGCCACGGCGGAGCTTTTGACGCAAAAAGCCCGTCGCGAGGCTCTCCAGGCCGATCTGGCCTCCGTCGTCGCCATGCTCGGCAGCGGCGGTGCGTATCAGCGGGCGGCGCAGGCCGTGCATTCAGCGATTCATTCCTCATGACCGATTCTTCTCCTCAGGCCTCCTCCGATCCCGGACGCTGGATCCGGGCCGCGCTCGTGCTTTTTCCTGCGGGAACCGTGCTGCTGGGCATTGCCAGCTTTGGCATCTGGCAGTGGAAAAAGGACCGCGAGGCGGATCGCAGCTTCAGATATGCGCTCGCCTTGAAGCGCGAGATCAGCCTCGGCGGCCTCGAAAAGCACACGAACCTGTTGCGTGATGTTTTGAAGCAAGCCGACGCCATGCAAGCCGTCCCCGGCTATCTCCAGTCCACGATGGGCGAGGAAAACATGGGCTATGCGGTGCGTCGGGATCGATTCCAAGCTGCGGAGGCCGAGTGTTCGAACATCGACACGGAACTGGCGGGCAAGCAGATGCCTTACGATGTCACGATGGTGCTCGTGCCGTATGGGGCGGGCGAGGAATCCGCCGCGCTGGCGCTCGCCACCCTGCTTTCGATGGCGCACGAACTCACCGGCCAGCCGGTGCTGCGCACGCTGCGCTTTGCCACGCTGCCTCGCGTGCCGGGTGCGGTGGAAAAAATGGCCGAGCGGCTGCGGGCCGAAGGGGATCGCGTGAAGTTCCTGCACGTGCTCGGACCGATGCCGGAGCGTCTGGAGGAGGTGTGGGGCCTCAAAGCGCTGGGCACCGCGATTGAGGTGCCCGTTTTGCCAACTTCTGCGATGGATGCGGTGGCTTTTACAAAGGCGCTGCGGGACAAGGTGCTCGATCAAACTGGACAGCCGTGAGCCTGATCAGGGACGACGTGTTTGTGAGAGCGCATCGGCCTTCAGCTTCTGAATGGTGTTGTCACCTTCGGCGATGAGGGGGTCAAACATGGGGATCTCTTTGGCGTTTTGGCCCTGCTCGTGTTTGCGGAAGCCGAAGAGGTAAGTCTCGTTCTGCGGACGCCAGCGATTGAAGAAAAGGGTGTCCTTGGCGATGACCGCACGGCGGAGATTTTCGAGGGCAGGGGAGGGGGCTTCCGGCATTTTCAGGCCCAGACCTTCAACAAGCTTCGAGGCGAGTTTTTCGTAACCTTCCAGGGTGTAGTGAACGCCGTTTTCGGTGAGCGATTTGGAGGCGAGGCCGGGTTTTGGCACTCCGCCCATGAGCTCGAACCAGTCCACGAAGAAGGCGTTTTGCATCATCGCGAATTTGCGCAGCGCATCGCGGAGGCTGGAGAGGTTTTTATTCTCGGTGGTGAGGTCAGGCAGGGGAGCCTGGAGGTTTTCGAGCGGCGGCGGGGCCACCACCACGATGCGCACGCCGGGGGATTTCGCCCGGATGAGGTCAATGAGGCTGCGGTAACCGGTGAGGAAGTCCGGCAGGCCTTTGAGGCGTTCAAAAGCCAGCTCGGAACCGTAGCAAAGCATTACGACGGTCGGCTTGAGCATGTCGAGATGACCCGAGAGACGCTGCAAACCTTCCTCTGGCGGGCCGAAGTAGGAACGGGCATGACCGAAGACCGTATCACCGCTCCAGGCGAGGTTTCGCACGCTGACTTTGGTATCTCCAAGTGCGAGAGCCAGGCGAGGCTCGAAGGCACCGTAACGCTGTTCACGTTCGAAGACAGTGTTTCCCAGTAGCACCAGCTTATCGCCGTCCTTGAACTCGATGGCGGTCCGTTCGGAGGCTGGTGCGGCGTCCTGCGCGGGCATCCAAACGGCGGTGCAGAGGAAAAGGAGGGGGAAGAGAAGCTTCATGGCAGTGGCGGGGCGGGAATGGAGCGCGAGGCGGTGGAATGTCCAGCCTCACGTTCTGCGATTGAGCAGACGAGGCGGCTTATTGCATTCGTGCCACGCCTCGGCGAGGTTTTACGCACCTCACCACCATGATCTCACGTCTTGCCCTTATCCTGCCAGCCTTTGTCCTGGCTTTGACCAGTTGCGAAAAAGCCCCCGCGCCCAAGGACGAGCCACCAGCCAAGCCCGCTGCTGCCGCTGTCCCGCCTCCGGCACCCAAAGCTGAAACGCCGAAAGAGAGCCCTGAGCAGCTACAGAAGCTCCAGGGCACGCTCCCACGCATGGACCCCGAAAAGGCGAAATTCATCGCCGTGCCCAGCACGCCGCCTGATCCGAAGACGGAGGAGAAAAAGCCCGAAGAGGTCAAAAAAGCCGACGCAGCTAAGTAACGCCCGTTTTCATGCCTGAGATCACGCTCCAAAGCTTCCATGGCGCGGCCCTTGAGCCGCATCTCGATGCCCTCGGCGGCCTGCGCATCGCCGTTTTCCGCGAGTATCCGTATCTCTATGACGGCAGCCTCAAATACGAACGCGAGTATTTGCAATGCTACCTTCGCTGTGAGCGCAGCCTCGTCGTGCTGGCCTTTGACGCAGATCGCGTGATCGGTGCCACGACCTGCCTGCCGATGGTGGAAGAAGGTCCGGAGTTTCAGGCGGCCTTCGTGAAGGCGGGTGGCTCTGATTTGATCGACATCTGCTTCTTCGGCGAATCCATCCTGCGGCCCGAGTATCGAGGGCACGGCCTCGGCAAAGCCTTCTTCCAGCGCCGAGAAGCTCACGCCAAAGCCATCGGTGCCCGAACCGATACCTTTTGCGCCGTGGACCGTGCGGTGGAGCATTTGCAGCGTCCGGCTGGG
>JBEIGR010000525.1:0-4195 GCA_040381795.1 Verrucomicrobiaceae bacterium
CGATAGCAATGCTTCGCGCTGCCTGCGCCGGTGTCATTGAAGCTAGTCGTGTTGCCTGTGGCGGTGATTTCAGGTGAGACGTCCGTCCAACTCAGGCTCACCAAAGTGGTGCTGCGTTGGACGCGATACTTTTTCCCTGCCGCGCTGGCCCAGGTGATGGTGAACTCGCATTGAATGGTGCGTCGAGCATCAAACCGACGCTCTTCGTATCCGCCGCCACGAAATTCTGCCACGCCGTCATCGCTGCATCGCGATTGGCTTGGTTGATCAGATCAGCATTGTTGAAAGGATCACCACTGAAGTTCTTCGACATGATCGGGCGGATCGCGAAGAACTTCTTCGCCACAAAGTGGCTGCCCCGCTCGTAAGGCGGATGCACTGGCTGAAACCACAGCCAGTTCGCGCCCAGCGCCTTCAGATAATCGAGATCCCAGCGGTTGCTCGCATTATGCGGGGCACTGGAAGCATTGTGCATGTCTTCAATCGTCCTGCGTGTGGCAAAGGTATCCCCCGTAGCCTCAATGTTCAGCACGTTGATCTCGTAGAGCACGATGTCTCGCGCATCCTTGGGCGAAAAGTGATTGCGTGATCACGACGACTTGCGCCGCTGTTCGTGTGCCAGCGCCAGTTCAAGAGCTTCGTCGTCGTGTAGTTCGCATTCAGCAGATCGCGGATGAGCCTGATCTTCGGAGCCGTGGAGCCTTCCGTGAGGCCAAAGTTATTGTTCGTCGTCCCCTGCTCCTGCGCGATGTCGATCAGATCCGCCAGCCCCAGATTCTGCATCTGCTACGCATTGCTCCACGAGCGTGCGTTGGCCCACTTCCGGTAAAACCCATCTTGCGTCCGCCGCAGATGAAAATCCTCCGGCACCAGGCCCGGATAGATGTCGATCGGCGTGTTCTCATGGTATCCCGACACATCGAAAGCGCGGTGATCCATGATGTTGTCAAAATACACTCGAATCCCGAACCGATGCGCCACTTCCACGAGACGAATCAACTCCGCCTCCGTCCCATACCGCGTCCGCACCGAGTTCCGCTGATTCTTTGACCCCAGATCCAACGGGTCCCACATGTCATAGCCAACTGAGAGTCCACCGGAGCCTTTGGTGGGAGGAGGCAGCCAAAGCGCCGTATAACCCGCCTCCGTCAGCTCCGGCATCTTCGTCGTTATCTCCGCCCATGAGGTGTTGAAGTACTGCAGCATCGTCTCCGCACGGGCGGAGAGGGTGAAAAGCATCAGGAAAACGAAAAGATACCGTGGCATGGGGGTGGCGAGCCAGTGTGAGACAAACAGGGGTGCGATAGCATCAAAAATCCGTGCTTTCGGGAGGTTGGGGCGGACTTTTTGACTCTGCGATGATGCCGGGCGTGCGCTGAGATGTCAGCTAGACACATCAATAAAGCGGACCTCAGAACGAGGCGAGCATCTCCAGCCCCTCGCGGTTCCGTGGAGCTAGGGAAAGCGAGTCCAGCAGATGGCGCTTGGCTTTGGCGGCATCGGTGGCTTTCCAGAGGCGGGCCAGCTTGAAGTGCGTCTGCGCTGCGGAGCTAGGATCGAGGATCAGGACACGCTCCCAGGCCGTGATAGCCTCCGCAGGCTGGCCGAGGGCGGCGTGGGCCTCGGCGAGGGCCTTTTGTGGGGTGACGAGGAAGGGATTCAACGCGGTGGCTCGATGGGCGTTCGCGAGGATCTCATTCCAGCGCTGGTTTGGCAGATCGAGCTCGAGGAGCCGAAGGAAGGTGCTTTGAGCGCTGGAGGACTTCTCGGCGATCCGGCGCAGCACTGCGAGTTCGTCATCCTCACGCTTCATTTGGCGCAGAGCCTGGATTTGAAGCGAGTAGCCGCCGTCCGCGCTGAAATCATCAGGCACGAGTTCCGCGATCTTCTGGCCGGTTTGCAGCACTTCCGGCCAGTCTTTGGCCTTCAGGGCATCCTCGGCATATCGTTGCAGTGCCCAGAGACTGTTGGGGTGCGTCTTCAAAAACTCGCTGAAGCTGCTGTCATCGAAAGGGTTGAGCTCCTCGGGCTTCGGTTCCTTCCAATCGGCTTTCGGACCGAAATCCTTCGCACGAGCGGTGATGAAGGCGGTGAAGCGTTTTTCGATAGCGTCCACGTCCTCGCAGTTCGCGGCGATGGCGTCATTGATGCGCTTTCCCGCCGCGAGGTCACGCAGGATGCCCTGGAACTTCTCCATGCCGTAGGTGTCGAGCAGATACTCGACCGCCTGGCTGCTCTCGTAGTAGGCGAAGAGGATGTCGTCCTGCGACTTCGCGTTCATGAAGGCGCCGCTGAGCTGCGAGAAGGGCGTCAGCTTCTCCTCATCGAGCGTCATCTCGCGGAAGGTCGCATCCATCGGCATGCCCCAGGCCGGATCGCGCTGGCGTTCCTCATACACGCTGATGCCTTCGCTCAACCAACGAGGCATGCGGTTCTTTGTCACCGTGAGCGTGATGACATGGCAAAACTCATGCCACAGCGTGCTCTCCCAGTTGTTGCGGCCGTTCGCGAGGCTGCCGGGGCTGTTCATCGTGACGACGGTGCCAAAGCACACGCCCAGCATCCCTTGCCCGCCGAGGGCTCCGAAGGTGCGGATGGCAAAGTCCGACTGTGCCCCGAAGAACTCGACCAGCACCGGGCGCTTCAAATCGAGCCCGTATTTGGGGGCGAGCACCGCCTTCGCCTCGCGCAGCAACGCCAGTGCCCGCTCGCCATAAATTGGCCAGTCGCGCTTCGGCATCTTCAGGATGAAATCGGGGAAGGACTTCGTCACGTAGCCGCCCATCTCCTTTTCCAGCAGGCCCAGGTTGTGCGCCTGGATGTTGTAGCCGTCCTCCTCGCGGATCGTCGCCGCCAGCTTCCAGGCCTCGTCTTCCTCGCCCAGCCGCAGCAGGTCGTGGCAGAGTTGCACCTTCGCGGGCAGATACTTCGTCTCAAACTCCAGCGCCTGACGCTGATGCGCCGCGCTTTCCGCGAAGCGATAGGCCCGCGAAAGGCAGCGACCGATCAAATGATCCACCGCTGGATTCTTCGACCAGCGCTTCAACGCCTCGCCACGGGCTTCCGCGACCTTTTTGGCATCGGCATGAAACAAATGCGCCACCACCGCCCGCAGCGCCCAGGCCTCGGGATGCTGCTCGTCTTTATCGAGCACAGTTTGGATGGCCTTTTCGGCCTCGACGAATTTTTCGCCGCCAATCAAGAGCTCCGCCCGCAGCAGGTGCGCGGCCTTGTGATGCGGATTCAGCTCCAAAACCTTCACGAGGTTCTCCACCGCCTTTTCGCGATCACTCGTGCTGAAAGCCTTCGCGAGACCAAAACGCAGGTTCGCCGTCTCACCATGCGCTTTGAGGCCCGCTCGAAACACATCCGCCGCTCGCTTGGCATCGTCTTTCTCAAACGCCAGATGCCCCTCCGCCAGATACGCCGCCTCCAGCTTCGCGTCCTTCGTCTGCGCCACCTTAAAATACTGCGCGATGACCTTCTGCGCATCCGCCCCGAACACCAGCGCCGCGTTCCCGAGGGATACTAGATCGAGCGCCGTGCGGTCTTTCGGTGCTTTCGCCTTCGCCGCGGCATTCAAGAGCGTCAGCGAATCCTTTTTCAGCTCGTCGAGACCCTGCGCTGCGGCCAACTCGTGCCGCAGCATCAGCAGTTCAAAGTTGTCGGGATACTTCTTGAGTGCCTCGGTCGCCTCCGCCAGTGCCGCCTCGATCTGCCCAAGCTCCGCGAGTGCTTTGTAACGCATGATCCGCCACTCCGCCGCCTTCAGCCCCCGCTCCGCCGCTGCTTCGCCAATTCGGGCGACGAGTTCGTAATCCCCCTTCGCCAGCAGTTCCGCCACCGGCCCTAGGTTCCGATCCTCAAACATCTTTTCGAGGTCGAGCTGCTGGGCGAAGCAGGTCGAGGCGAGGAGAAGCAGGGCGGAGAGAAATCGAAGCATGGGAGAACCAAACGCACAATCCGAGGCGGAATCTCGGCGAATCCTGGCAAAGTCTGCGGAAGTGCAGTCACCCTTAAAAGAATGCCTCGCGCGAGGCTTGCTTCGGCCCGCCGCTGAAATACTCCCCCGTCCAGTCATCATCCGGGCACAAAAAGGCCTTTTTGCGCTCCTTGGCAGATGAGTTGGAGGCGGAGACTTTCTTCTTGTGCGAGCGGAAGAAATAATGATCGAACATGCGCAGGAATTCCCCCA
>JBEIGR010000526.1:0-4160 GCA_040381795.1 Verrucomicrobiaceae bacterium
AGGATGGCCATGGCGATGAGGATGCCGTAACGCTTCAGGGACTCGTCAATGACCTTGTTCTTGTTCACCGAAAAGTTGTCCGACTTCGAGAACATGCTCTGAAACAGCCGCCTCCAGCCACGCGGCTCCCGCGCCACGCTGAACGACCACAGGAAGAGGGCCGTCAGCACGATGCAGGCGATTTGGTATTCAATCGGAAATTTGCTGGTGTCCATGGGGTTGAATGACCCTGGCGAGATGCGCCTGGGAAAGTCTGGCCACGTTTAAATCGGCCCTCCCTCCCACGCAATCGCGGATTTGTCAGGAGAGGCTGAAACGATCCCCGGCGGGCGCCACCCCCAGCTCGGCCACCTTGGCCGCTCCATTGGCGGCCAGGTGAGTGAGCATGTGGAAGGCATCCTCCGCGTCGATGCCGAGGCTGGCGGCCACGTCAGCGGCTCCAAGCGGCTCTTTGGCGGCAGCGAGAGCCGCTTTCACCTGGGCGAGCTGCTTCAGGAAATCCGTGGCGGCCTTCTTGCCGGCCTCCACACCGGGCTGGTGATAGGCATTGATGTTCACCAGGCTGGCGTAAAAGCCCACCGCACGCTCAAAGAGGCCCACCAGCAGGCCGAGCGTGAAAGCACTCACCTCCTCGATGCTGATAGTGACATTTTCGCGACCTTTGTCCGAAAGCGCCTTCCGCGTGCCGCGGAGGAAGCCCTGGAGGTAATCCCCGCTGTTAAATCCTGGATCCACTTCCAGTGGCGCTGAGTCACGAGCCTTCCGCACCTCGATGAAGGTGGCGAAGAAGTTGTTCACGCCATCGCGGAGCTGCTGCACATAGGCGTGTTGGTCGGTCGAGCCTTTGTTGCCATACACGGCCACGCCTTGATTCACCACGGCGCCATTGAGATCATGCTCCTTGCCCAGGCTTTCCATCACGAGCTGCTGGAGATACTTCGAGAAGAGCACCAGACGGTCCTTGTAAGGCAGCACGACCATGTCCTTCTGGCCTTTGCCACCCCCGGCGTGATGCCACATCAGCGCGAGCAGCATCGCGGCATTCTCACGCGCCGGGCGGGCACGCGTCTCCGCATCCATCGCCGCCGCACCCGCCAGGAACTGGCGCACATCCACCCCCTGCAACGCCGCTGCGATGGTGCCCACGGTGCTCATCACACTCGTGCGGCCACCCACCCAGTCCCACATCGGGAAACGGGCCAGCCAGCTCTGCTTCACCGCGTGCTTATCCAGCTCGCTATCGAGACCGGTCACGGCCACGGCGTGCTTCGAGAAGTCCAGGCCAGCCTTCGTGTAGGCCGCCTCGGCCTCCAGCATGCCGTTGCGCGTTTCTTTCGTGCCGCCCGACTTCGAAATGACGAGCGTCAGCGTCGTGGCAAGCCCATCGCCGATCTCCGCGAGCACGCGGTCCATGCCATCCGGGTCGGTGTTATCGAAAAACGAGATCGCCATGGGCGGATTTGCGGGCGTGATGGCATGCGCCACGAGCTGCGGCCCCAGCGCCGAGCCGCCGATACCCACCACCAGCACGCGGGTGAATTTCTGCCCGTTCGCGGCCTTGATCGAGCCAGCATGCACATCCGCTGCGAACTTCAGCGAGGCTTCGAGCGTCTCGTCGATCTCCTTGGTGATGGCCGCTTCAGGAGCCAGCCTGGAATCCCGCAGCCAGTAATGGCCCACCATACGGCCCTCGTCTGGATTGGCGATGGCACCCGCTTCGAGCTCCTTCATCGCCTTAAACGCATGGTCGATCTTCCCGGCCATTTTCGTGAACAAGCTGTCCTCGAAGCCCATGCGACTGATGTCGATGGAAAAACCCATCTGCGGGTAACGAACGAAGTACTTCTGAAAGCGATCCCAGTGGCTCATGTGCGGTGGATGGAGTGATGGAGGGTTGGAGTGAGGCGGAAGCGTCGAAAAAGCACTTCCCATGCCGCGCCGCAACCTCTTTGGCCGCTCATCCCATCCCTCATTGGATGAACTCCGCCCGCGAGAAATCCGCCACATCCATGCGCACTCGCCTCACAGAACCCTCGACAAGGGGAAAGCGCGGCTGGTGAGCATCAATAAAGGCGATCACGACCTTGCCATTCGACAGCTTGGCGTGGCATGTGCGGTCACACAGCACTTGCTGGATGGTGACTTGAGTTTCGACTTTATTGGGGATGTCGAAGGTCAGAGGCGGAAGGGGTGAGTGGAGGCTCATTCGTTCACGGGAATGGCTTTGGGGGCGGGTGGCTCGGGCGGGAGTTTCTGGCTCCAATTGATCTTGGCGGCCTGGAGGTGATCGCTGGTGATGAGGAAATCGACGGCGCGTTGCAGCACCGTGTCGCGCGGCTTTGGCTGATCTTCGGGCAGAGGCTCGCCCGCAGAGCGGCGGATGTAGGAATCGAGTTCCGGGTTCGTGCCAGCGACGAGTGCGGCCTCGTTGAAGCGCACGCGAGGCGTGTCGCTGATGGTGGAGGCGGGGCGGGTTTTGTTTTCGGGATCGAAAAAGGCTCGCTTGGCCTTTTCGGCGAGTTTGATCGGAAAATCGGGCGCGAGACCTTTTTGGAAAATGGAGCTGTCATCCAGCAGCAGCACCTCGGCCCGTGCAAAACGAAGCGACCAATGCGCATCGACGGGAATCGTCTCATACCTCACCGCCGCACCGCGAGTGGCTGAGCCGATGAGGAGGGCTTGTTTCCTCTGCCGCAGCACCGCGGCGATGGCCTCGCCTACGTTGCAGGTATCACCATCGATCAAAACGAGCACCGAGGCCTTCCACAGCGGCTCGCGTTCACTGCGCAGGACCTCGATGTTCGAATCCGTCATCTGGCGAGTTTTGAAGAGCACCTCGTTTTCCGGCACAAACAGGCCGAGCATGCCCGCCGCCACATCGAAATCCCCCGGCGCGGCGGAGGCACGCAGGTCGAGGATGAGGTGCTTCGCGCCATCTTGGACAAATTTGGCCAAGTGCTGCTCCATCACGGCGATCTCCGCCTGGCGAAAGGCCTTCGGCCGCAGCAGCGCAATACCGGGCCGCAGCATCTCCGCCTGCACCCCGCCGGGATCCGCGAACTTTGAATCCTCCGTGCGGGAGACGAGTTCCGCGCCGAATTGCAGCCTCTCCAGCAGCCCATGCAGCGCCGCCCGGTTCAGCTCATCCAAGGTGAGATCACCGTTGCGGATGTACTCCCGCTGGAGCACACGGAAGGCCGTCTGGATGCCATTTTGAGTGATGTCCGGCGCCTTCGCCTCCGCCGCGAGGGCGGCAGGAGCGAGGAGGCGAGTGAAAAGGACAGCACGGAGCATCATAACGGGAAATGGTTCAACGCATGCAACGCACCAACCTTGGCATCAGGCCAGTCAAAATGCTGCGCGATGGCTCGGCTGACGTAGTTTTTAGCGGTGGCGACGGCGGTGACGAGATCTTGGCCGCAGGCGAGGCAGGCGGCGATGGCGGAGGAGTAGGTGCAGCCGGTGCCGTGGGTGTGGACGCCCGGAGTGCGGGCGGATTCATGCCATGAGATGCCGCTTGCGGTGACCAGCACATCGGCGGCGGCATCACCGATCAGGTGACCGCCTTTGACGAGGATTGAGGTTTGATACTTCGCGGCGAGATCCGCAGCGCAGGCGGCCATTTCCTCGCGAGTCGTCACGGCACGGCCCCAGAGCACGGCGGCCTCGTCCATGTTTGGCGTGATGAGGGTGGCGAGGGGCAAAAGCTCCGCGCAGAGCGTTTCGACCGCATCATCCTTGAGCAAACGCCCCCCACTGGTGGCCACCATGACGGGATCAATGACGAGCGGGATGCCGCCAGCGTGCTCACGCCAGGCTTTGGCGACGGCGTGAATCTGCTCCGCTCCTCCCACCATGCCCGTTTTGGCCGCTCGAATCGGAAAACCGCCAAACAATACGCGAATCTGGTCCACGATGAATTCGGCATCGAGCAGTCGGATCTGCGAAACGAGCCCCGGTGTCTCCGAAACCACACTCGTGAGGGCGGTGAGCGCGTAGCCGCCATTCGCGGAGATGGATTTCATGTCCGCCTGAATGCCCGCGCCCCCGGAGCAATCGGAACCGGCGATGGTGAGAACGGGTGGAGGTGGGGGCATGGGAATGAGTTTCGAGTTTCAGGTTCGATGATTCAAGCGTAGATTCGACGCATGACCTTTGAA
>JBEIGR010000527.1:0-4153 GCA_040381795.1 Verrucomicrobiaceae bacterium
CTTGCCTCAAGGTGGTGATGGCACACCCGCCTTCACGCCGCCTGCTCCGCCCACCGGTGGACGCATTGGCGATGTGACCGTGCAGGCAGGCGCAAAGATCGACATCCCGACCAGCGCCGCGAACGTGGGCGGTCGCGCGATGCTCGCAGGACCGAATGTGACGAACAACGGCAGCATCTCCACGCCGGACGGACAGACGATCCTCGCCGCCGGTCTGCAAGTGGGCGTCACACCACACGCCAGCACCGATGCGAGTCTGCGTGGTCTCGATGTCGTCGTCGGCGCAGTCGTTGATCCGGCCTCGCTCATCCCGCCGTATGCAGGCACGGCCACGAACAATGGACAAATCAATGCGCCACGCGGCAACACGACCATCACCGGCAAGGAAGTGGTGCAAAACGGTGCCATCAACAGCAGCACCTCCGTCGCTTTGAACGGCCGTGTCGATCTGCTGGCGAATTACGACGCGAAAACGAACACCTCCGCGCAGACGAAGGCACAGACGCCCTTCCTTTTCGCGAGTTCCGGTCATGTGAAGCTCGGCGCGGGCAGCGTGACGCAGATCCTGCCCGAGTGGGCCAGCACGGAGAAGATCATCGGCACAGAGCTGGCGCTGCGCTCGCAAATCAATGTGCAGGGCCTCACCGCACACTTTGACAACGGCTCTACGGTGCTCGCGCCGAATGCGCTCATGAGCGTGAAGGCAGGCGTGTGGGATTACCTGCCCGGCAACTCGCCACCGCTGAGCACCTTCGTTTACAGCGGCGGGCAGATTTACCTCGATTCCAATGCCGTCATCAGCGTGGCAGGCTCCACCGACATCAGCGTGCCTGTGACGCAAAACCTCATCACCCTCCAGCTCCGCGCCTCAGAGCTCGCGGACTCGCCTTTGCAGCGAAACGGTGCTCTGCGCGGCCAGACGATCACCGTGGACATCCGTGAGTCCGGCATCTTCAACGGCAAAACGTGGGTCGGCACGCCGCTCGCGGATGTCTCCGGCTATGTGAACCTCATCCAGCGCACCGTGGGCGAGCTCACCGTCGCTGGCGGCACGGTCGATCTGCATGCGGGCGGATCGGTGGTGGTGCAAAACAGCGCCAAGATCGACACCTCGGCGGGTTGGGTGAATTTCACGGGCGGCACCGTGCAGACGACGAAGGTCGTCACTGGTGGTCAGATCATCGACATTTCACAAGCCACGCCCAACCTCGTCTATAGCGGCATCTTCACACCGGGAGTCACCACGGGTGATCTGACGTGGAATGTGCAGACGAGCTTCACCAACGGCGTTAGCCCCGGCCTTTCCTACTACGATCCAGGTCATGTGCATGGCGCGAATGGCGGAAAGCTGTCCATCACCGCTGCCTCGGCCGCGCTGGATGGCACCTTTCTCGGACGCACGCTCACCGGGCCTACCCAGCGTGTGGTGGGACCACGCCTGGGTGAGTTTGATCTGCGCTTTGAGGCACAGCGGCTCGCCACCCGCACAGCCTATCTCGTGCATTCGCCGACTCCGCCGACGATCACCCTTCAAAGCGGCGTGACACAACCTGCCACCGCCCCTTTCACACGCGATGGCTCGGGCAATCCAGCGCCGCTGAGTGCGGCGAGGCTCGCCGATGTGTTTCTCGCGCCCGAACTGCTCACCACGGCTGGTTTTGGCAAGATCGACATCCACAACGGCGAAGGCCGCATCATCGTGCCACAGAATGCCTCACTCACGGCGGCACTGCACGGCAGCATCTCGTTGTTGGGGGCGAATCTCGACCTCTTCGGCTCATTGAGCGCTCCCGGCGGCACTCTCTCACTCACGGCTTTGAACCTCGGTCCTGCTCAAAAGGCCGATCTCGATGCGCTGGGGCCGTTGGCCATCGAACCGCCGCCGAATGCGGGTCGTGGGATTTTGCGCCTCGGCAAAACCACGCGGCTCAGCACGGCCGGCACGCTGATGGATGACACGACGAACCCTTCGCTTGCCGCGTATGTCATCGAAGGTGGTGAAATCAGCCTCAAAGCCTTCAACATCGATCTGCCCACCGGCAGCGTGATCGACGTGTCCGGCGGTGTGCATCTCAAGCCGACTGGATTCGGCAACACGGCCGAATTTGGCAATGCAGGCAAGATCACGCTGCATGCCGGTCAGGACCCGCTGGTGCCTTACATCACGGGCGGACGCTTCACGCAGTTTGGTGCGAGCTTGCTCGGCTACTCTGGAGAAGAAGGCGGCACGCTCGATGTGCTCGCGCCGCTGCTGCAAGTCGCAGGCACGGCACTGCATGCGGACTCGCTGGTGTTGCAGCCGGGCTTTTTCACGCAGGGAGGCTTTTCACACTACCATGCAGGTGGCATCGGCATCGCCGGACAAAACGTGCCCGCTGTCCTCATCACGCCGGGAACGTTCATCGAACCCGTCGCCGACAGCCTGGCGCTGGCGCAAAGCTCCACGCTCGCCACCACCATCGTGCGCAAACCGGTGGGACTGCGCAGCCCCATGAGCCTCACGTTTGACGCGGGAGGCGCAAACGGCATCCAGGGCCTCAAAGTGCGCGGGGACATCGTGCTCGGCGAAAACGCACGTATCACCACCGATCCGCAGGCCACTGTGTCACTGCATGGGCAGACGGTGGCCGTGCAGGGCTCCATTTTCACACCCGGAGGCTACATCGATATCTCAGGCGGCAAGGACTCCTTTCCACTTCTCTTCGCGGATCAGACCCAGGCTCTCGCCACCGTCTTCCTGGGTCCAAACAGCGTGCTGAATGCCGTCGGCACGCGGGTGCTGGTGCCTGACAATTTCAACCGCCGCATCGGCAGCGTGCTCGATGGCGGAGACATCAGCGTGAGCGGCAACATCATCGCCGCAGCGGGCTCTGTGCTCGATGTGAGCGGCACTAGCGGCGTGCTGGACTTTGATCTCACGGCGACGAATCCCCAGGTGACCTTTCAGATTCCCACCACGAGCGGTCTCACGGCACCGCTTTATACCATCACGCCTGTTCCTGTCACCGTGGACAGCAACGGCGGCAAGATCACCCTAGCCGGAGCGCAATTGCTCGCCTCGGATGCCACTCTGCGCGGCTTTGCAGGCGGTGCGACGGCTCTCGGTGGCACGCTCTCGGTTTCCTCAGGCCGCTTCTACCTCGCGGATGTGCCCATTCCGCTGCTCGACACGAATTTGATCGTCAAACAAGGCGGCTCAGTGATCGCCTCGCCGTTCCCGGCGGATGCCACGGCCATCGGACGAGCCCTCACCGGCCCTGGAGGCTCTGCCATCATCAGCCGCGGCTACTTTGCGGCGGATTCCTTCAACAGCAGCGGCATGGAATCCCTCGTGCTGGGCGGCAAAGTCGAGTTTCAGGGCGCGACGAGCATCACCGCTCGCGGCCAGGTGAATCTCGGCGGGGATGGACTGGTGTTTGCGGACTCGACGGTGAGCATTCAAGCTGGCGCGGTGCATCTGGGCTCGAAGTTTGCCACGCCACAACTTCCCGAGGATACGATCAAGCAGGTTCCCTTCACGAATGTCCCACCCACCAGCGGAACGGGCCGGGTGAATGTGACCGCCGGTCATGTCGAGCTGGGTTCCCTCGCGTTTCAAAACATCGGTGCGGCCAGCATCACCGCTACGAACGGTGATCTCATCGGCAATGGCTTCGTGAGCATTGCGGGCAATCTCACGCTCACCGCAGGTCAGATTTTCGCGGAGACGGCCACCAGCTTCACGGCGGCTGCTTACGGTGCTGGCAGCAGCATCACCACGCGTGTCTCAGGCGGCCCAAGGCAGCTTCCGCTGTCCGCTGGCAGCACGCTGAACCTCTTCGCGACCACGATTGACCATGGCGGCGTGCTCCGCGCCCCGTTTGGCACGATCCGTCTCGGCTGGGATGGCACAGGCACCGCGCCGCGTGAGCTGCTCACCGGCTCCACCTTGGCGTTTCCAGTCACCACACAGCTCACGCTCGCCGCAGGCAGCGTGACCTCTGTTTCGGCCATTGATCCGATCAGCGGCCAGGGCGTGATCATTCCGTATGGCGCGAGCATTGATGGCACCTCATGGATCGATCCGCGTGGCGTGGACATCACGGCCGGTGGTTTGCCGGAGAAGCAAATTCAGCTTTTTGGCACGAACATCACCACGCAGACCGGTTCCAGC
>JBEIGR010000528.1:0-4147 GCA_040381795.1 Verrucomicrobiaceae bacterium
AGACCTGCTTTTCGCGAAAAGCCCCCGGCCTCAGTGCCGAGGAACAGGTTATCGCCGCGAATGTGGACACCGTCATCGTCATCACCGATGCGGAGACCGATTTGAACCTCCGGCGCATGGAGCGCTACTTCACGCTCATCGCCCGCAGCGGCGCCAAGGCCGTCGTCTTGATCAACAAGATCGACCTCACCTCCAAAGAGCAAAACGAAGAGGCCGCCGAAGCGATCCGCCAGCTCAGTGCGAACGCCGATGTGCATCTCACCAGCGTCACGAAGCGCAAAGGCATCAAAGTCCTCAAAAACTACTTCAAGCGCGGCCAGACCGTGGCCTTCATCGGCTCCAGCGGCGTGGGTAAATCCGCCATGATCAATCTCCTCCTCGGCGAGGAATGGCAGTGGACCGATGAGGTGAATGAAAAGACCGGCCGCGGCCGCCACACCACCACCGCCCGCGAATTGATCGTGCTCGATGGCGGCGGCATCCTCATCGACAACCCCGGCATCAAGGAAGTCCAGATGTGGACGGATGAAACCACCCTTCGCGAGCGCTTTGCCGACATCGACCAAGTCGCCATCGGCTGCCGCTTTGGCGATTGCAAGCATGGCAAGGACGCTGGCTGCGCCATCCGCGCCGCCGTGGAGGCCGGCACCCTCGATGCCGCCCGCTACGAAGGCTATCTGAAGCTCGAAGAAGAAATCGCCGAGCTGCGCAAAAAGCGCAAAAAGCGCCAGATGACCGTCGAACGCGTTTTCAAACGCGATCACAAGATCAAAGCCCGCAACCGCGAAGACCGCCACGACATCGAGCGCAACCTCCGCCCCTCGCGGCATGAGCACCGGGATGGGTGACTAAACTTCAAAAATCAGCAATCAGAGTTCATCAATCGACATTCCGAGCGTCTCCAGTACTCCAACCGCAAATTGCTGAATGTCGATTAGTGATTGTTGAAGTGCCAAACCAACCTGCGACTTGAAACCAACCACCTGAAACTCTACTACCCCGCATGCCCGCCCCTGACGACCGTGAAATCATCCTCGAAGCCCGCGATCTCACCCGCGAGTTCGATGGCGTGAAGGCACTCGACCGCTTTTCCTTCCAGCTTCATCGCGGTGAGGTGCTAGGCCTGCTCGGAGCCAATGGCGCAGGCAAAACCACCGCGATGAATTGCCTCCTCGGCCTCACGCTGCCCTCCAGCGGTGATCTCTTTGCCTTCGGCCTGCCTTTGCAAAAGCACCGCATCGCCATCCTCCAGCGGGCGAATTTCTCCTCCGCTTACACGGCCCTGCCTGGCAATCTGCTCGTGGGCCAAAACCTCACGGTCTTCGCCAAAATCTACGGCGTGCGTGAGCCGAAGAAGAAAATCGCCGAGCTGATGGAACTTCTCGAAATCTCCCACCTCGCCAAACGCGTCACCGGCCAGCTCTCCGCAGGCGAATCCACCCGCGTGAACCTCGTGAAGGCCTTCCTGAACGATCCCGAGCTCCTCATGCTCGACGAGCCCACCGCTTCGCTCGATCCCGACATCGCTGACAAGGTGCGCAAAGTCGTCCGCAAGGTGCAGCGAGAGCGAAATATCGGCATCCTCTACACCTCGCACAACATGCGTGACATCGAGGAAGTGTGCGATCGCGTCATCTTCCTCCACAAAGGCAAAATCGTCTGCGAAGGCACGCCCACTGACATCGTCGCGCAGTCCAGCAGTGCCACGCTTGAGGATGTCTTCATCAAAATCGCCCGCGATGGCGAAATCATCGACGAACCGGAAAAGGAACCGAAGCCATGAATTTCAACACCATCAGCGCCCTCGTCCTGCGCTATCTCTTTCTCTACACCCGCAGCCCCATGCGCCTCGTCGAGCTGGTCTTCTGGCCCGTGGTCGATCTCGTGGTGTGGGGAAATGTGACGGTCTTTATCCAGGCAAACAGCGACGCGAAGTTCGGCGAGTTCATTCTGTTCTTCCTCGGAGCAATGATCCTTTGGGATATCATGTTTCGGGCACAGCAAGGTGTGGCCATCTCCTTTTTGGAGGACGTGTGGACTCGAAACCTCCTCAATATCTTCGTCGCACCAGTCCGCACGATTGAGTACGTCAGCGCCACCTTCATCGTGGGTCTCATGCGCATCTTTGTGACAGCGGTCGTATTGAGCCTCATCTCGTGGTTCGGGTACTCCTTCAATATCTTCCAGCTTCAGTGGTGGCTGATTCCCTTCTTTCTCAATTTGATGCTGTTTGGCTGGTCTCTCGGCATGATTTCCACCGCCCTTATCTTACGCTGGGGTCAGGCGGCGGAATCACTCGCGTGGGCCATCCCCTTTTTCTTCCAGCCCGTCGTCGCCGTATTTTACCCTGTCGATAAGATGCCCGCATGGTCCCAGCCTATCGCGTGGTGCTTCCCTCCTACCTACATCTTTGAAGGCATGCGAGACGTGATGAAAACCGGCACCATGAACTGGAATTACCTCTGGTATGCCGCCGCTCTGAACATCGTCTTCATGGCCCTCGCCGGCTGGCTCTTCCTGTGGATCCTCAACCTCACCCGCAAACGCGGCCTGCTGACGAAGTTTGCCACGCAGTAGGAAGAGGGTTCACCGCCAGGTTTTGCCCCTTGCGTCCCTCCTGTCCCTGCCGTCCCTTTTTCGCATGCCAGAGGACTCCACCTTCCTGCCCCCGTCCGGCGGCTATGAAGAGCTGCTCACCTATCAGAAAGCCGTCATCATCTACGACGGCACGGTATTCTTCGTGAAAAAGTGGCTCCCCAAGTATGGAGACCGCACGGTGGATCAGATGGTGCAGGCAGCCCGTTCCGGAAAACAAAACATCGTCGAAGGCAGCGCCATCTCCGCCACCTCCAAGGAACTCGAGATCAAACTCACCGGCACGGCCATTGGCAGCCTCGACGAATTGAAAGAAGACTACCAGGACTTCCTCCGCACCCGCAAGCTCACCATCTGGCCACGTGATCACCGTTACGCCCGGCGCTTTGCCGAACTCAACCGCCTGCCGGGAGCCTCTTATGCTGATTTTCAGCGTGGCATCGAAGGTGACGATCCCGAAATCGCCGCAAATATCCTGCTCAACCGCACCAAGGTCACGATCTTCCTCCTCAAAAAGCAGCTCGCTGCTCAGCAGCGTCAGTTCTTGGCCGAGGGCGGCATTCGAGAGCGCATGACCCGCGTCCGCCGAGAAACTTTCAAAAAGCCGCCCCTGC
The DNA here is from genome assembly GCA_040381795.1 of Verrucomicrobiaceae bacterium. Lineage (GTDB taxonomy): Bacteria > Verrucomicrobiota > Verrucomicrobiia > Verrucomicrobiales > Verrucomicrobiaceae > Prosthecobacter. The sequence goes on from JBEIGR010000528.1 coordinate 3,210, forward strand.
AAAAACCCAGGGACGGCAGAGACCAGAGAGACGAAAGAGACCCACGCCGCTAAACGACTCTCTCCGTCCCTTGTGTCCCTCCAGTCCCTGTCGTCCCTCCGCATGTGCCCAAGCATCCACCTCGTCATCCCCTGCTACCACGAGAGCGGGCGCATCGGCCCCTTTCTGGCGGAGCTGTGCGAGACGCTCACTCCACTCGGTGGCATCACCATTCGCGTGGTCGAGGACGGCTCCGATGCCGCTGAAAAACTGCGCATGAAAACCCACATCGATGCACAGCGCTCGAAAACGCCCTTCCTGCTCGAACCGCTCCTCCTCCCTCAAAACCTCGGCAAAGGCGGTGCTGTTTACGCCGCTTGGACCGAGGAGAAAAACGCGGAGTGGCTCGCCTTTGTCGATGCCGATGGCTCCTGCTCGGCGGCGGAAGTCGCACGACTCATCCGCCTCGCTCGTGAGGCAGCACCACAAACCGCCTTGTTCGCCTCACGCATCAAGATGCTCGGCAAAACCGTGCATCGAGACCTTCGCCGGCATCTTCTTGGTCGAGTGTATGCCACGCTCGTCTCCGAGATGCTGAGCATCCCCGTCTATGACAGCCAATGCGGCCTCAAACTCGTCCCAAGAGCCTGTTTCGAGCGCCTCGCATCGAAACTGACCATCCATGGCTTCGCCTTTGATGTGGAGCTGCTCGCGCTGCTGCTCGCTTCGGGCTGCGCCGTGCAGGAAGTGCCCATTTCCTGGCACGAAACGCCCGGCGGCAAAGTTCACCTGCTTCGCGATTCTTTCCTCATGGCTCATGATGTCTGGCGCGTGCGTCAAAAGCGTGGTGCATGAAGATTCGGAGACACCGCTTGTCACCGCATCCCCGCACTCCATGCTCCGCGTTCTATGTTTGATGTCCGTGACAAGCCCCAGCACGTCGAGAATGCCTTCCTCAT
>JBEIGR010000529.1:0-4138 GCA_040381795.1 Verrucomicrobiaceae bacterium
GATCTTGATTTCAATGTGGTGATCCATGGCATCGACACGGTGCGTGAGGCGGATGGTTTGGCGATGAGCAGTCGCAACCGCTATCTCACAGAAGAAGAGCGCACGCAGGCCCCGGTGCTTCGTGCAGCGCTGCTGAAGGCCCGCGAGGCTTACGTCAAAGGTGGTGTGCGGGATGGCAAGGCTCTCCAACGCCTCGTGGCCGATCAAATCGCCACCGAAGCTCCTGCGGGCCGCGTGGATTATGTGGAGTGCGTGGATGCCGCCACGCTGCAAACGCCCACGGAGAGCACCGAGCTGGTTTTGATCGCCTTGGCCGTGTTTTTCGGCTCGGCGAGGTTGATTGATAATATTGAACTGAAATAACCCAATGAGTGAAAAACATGTGATCATCCTCGGGGGCGGCTTTGCCGGTCTCGCCTGTGCCAAGGGTCTCGATGATGAGCGCTTTCGCGTGACGCTCGTGGACCGCTGGAATCATCATCTCTTTCAGCCGCTGCTCTATCAGGTCGCCACGGGCGGGCTGGCGATGACGGAGATCGCGCAGCCACTGAGATCGATCCTTTCGGAGCACAAAAACGTCACGACGATCATGAAAGAGGTCACCCGCATCGACGTGGAGACACGGCAGGTGCATTTGAAGGATCGCGTGCTGGATTATGATTTCCTCGTGATCGCGATGGGGGCCAAAACGAGCTACTTCGGGCATCCCGAGTGGGAACTACACACGCTGGGACTCAAGAGCCTCGATGATGCGATGGCGATCCGCCGCAAGGTGCTGCTGGCCTTTGAAAAAGCGGAGTCGTCTGCCGATCCGGCGGAGATCGAGCGGCTGCTGACAATGGTGGTCGTGGGTGGTGGGCCGACGGGTGTGGAGATGGCCGGTTCGCTGGCGGAACTGGCGAATGTGGTGCTCAAAGATGATTTCCGCCGCATTGATCCGGCGCAGGCACGCGTGCATCTGATCGAGGCGGGATCGAAGCTGCTGCCGATGTTTCCCGGCGAGCTGCCCGAATACACTCGCAAGCGTCTCGAACGCATGGGCGTGACCGTTCACCTCAACTGCCCGGTAAAGGACGTGGGCGCAGGATATGTGCTGGCGGGTGATCAGCGTCTCGAAACGGACCTCGTGGTGTGGGGCGCGGGCGTGGAGGCCAGCGAGGTCACGCGGACGCTGGCGGGCATTCCGCTGGATCGCGGCGGGCGCATCGAGGTGCGGCCGGATTTGAGCCTGCCGGGTCATCCCGAGGTCTTCGCGGCGGGAGACATCGCGAGTTTGACGGATAAAAACGGCGTGAAAGTGCCTGGCGTGTGTCCGGCGGCGATTCAGATGGGGCAGTTCATCGCCAAGATGATCCTCGATGAGCCGCTGAGTGATTCACGGCCTGCCTTTGGCTATTGGGACAAGGGCAGCATGGCCACCATCGGCCGCAGCGCGGCGGTGGTGAGCTTTGCTGGGATGCAGGTCAAAGGCTTCATCGCCTGGTTGATGTGGCTGTTTGTGCATCTGCTCTTCCTGATGGGCATGCGGAATCGTGCCTCGGTGTTTCTGCACTGGGTGTGGTCCTATTTCACCTGGCAGCGCGGGGCGCGGGTGGTGCAGTCCTCGTCGTGAAGCTGAGCATGGAAGACGGGGTGAGTGATGTGTGCGAGCACGCCGAGTCGGCAAACTGACGTTTGCCGCTACGAAGGTGCTCAAGGTTGTCCCGTAGAGGAAGTCGTCAGACTTCCCTGGAATGTTGACGTGTGGGTACCCCCGGTGGGCAAACTGACGTTTGCTGCTACGAAGGCGCTCAAGAGCATGTCGTAGCGGAAGTCGTCAGACTTCCACAAAGCTCGCCAAGTGCCTCACTTCGCCGCGAGCGTCTTCTTCCACTCCTTTGGCGCTCCTGGAAGCGTCTCGGCGAGGATGCGGCGGATGTGGCCGCGTTCGCTTTCACCGAGGTAGGCATAGCTGCCGGTGTGGACGTTGCCGTCGAGCACGTGCCAGAGGCGGGTGAGGACAGTTTCTTTCAGCGGCGCGGTGAGGTGCTGGAAGGTGAGGGAGTAGATCATGTAACTGCAGCGATGCTTGAAGAGGCGGTTGAGGAGTTGGAAGTCCTTCAAGCTGCGTCCATCACTGCTCTGCGGGGCACGTTTGACGAAGGCGGTCTGGAAGGCGGGATCGCCCTCGATGCCGCCCTCGGGCAAAGCGGCTTCGTCTTTGAAGAGCAGCGCATCGAGCACGTCCTCGGCGCAGTGATCAATGATGCGGCGGGCGGTGCCGGTGGGCTCGGTGAGCACGGTCTCACCGAGTTCACGCTGGAGGCTCGTCTGCATGTGCATGGCCCGCAGGGAGGTGTGGTTAGCCTTGGTGAGGATGTTTTGCACGCTCGTCTGATGCTCGAGGATCATGAGCGCGACGATGTCGCTCGTCTTGCGCTTGTAGGGGGAGGTATCGAAGAGCTTCGCGAGGCTGGTGATGTTCGCTCCGGCCTTGAAGTCGATGTCCACGCTTTGGTCTTTGTTCTCGATGGCGGTCACATTGCCACGATGGAGCACATCGCCATGCCTGCCGGTGACATACCAGCCGCCCCAGCGATCACTGAACGGCGTGGTGGTATCCACGACGGTGCTGCCCTGGCTCATGATGGGATGACCTTCCGGGCCGGGGAAAACGGAGCGCACGAGCACACCGGGCACCTCGGGCGTGAAGGGGCCACCGTGGCAGCTCAGGCAGCTTTGATCCCGTTCAAAGTGCAGCGGCTTCTTCGGTTCGGTATCGGGATCGAGGAGGTAGAAGATGGGGCCGAGCTTTGGATCGACGGTGGAGATTTCGAGCGATCCGCCGACGCTGTAGCCCACATAGGCGTTGTCGCCAAAATAGATGACGCGTGGGGTTCGCGGGCTGATGCGGTCGTTTTGCTTGCTGGTCTTGGAGAAGACCATGACCTGCGATTCGGGCGGGATGCCGAATTCCTTCAGCACACCCTGAAGCACGCTCCAGGCATTGGTGCGGTCGAGTTTGACCTTTCCGGCGGCCATGAGGCGTTCGAGGCGCTGCGCGGCATCGTTGGGCGTGGTGTCGGAGTAATGGATGGGGGCGTTCTCGTATTCGTTTTCGGCCTGCGCGGCGGTGGCGAGCAAGGAGAGCGTGACGATGCTGCGTGTCAGAAGCGTTTTCATGACGATGGAGAGATCAAAAGGCGCTGCATGCGGGAGCCATCGGTGCCGGCGACAAGATCACGCAGCGTGTGGCGATCCAGCGTTTCAAAGAAGGCGTTTGTGGCCTGGGCGAGAGCGCCTTTGAGGCGGCAGGAGCCATTGAGGATGCAGGTATTGTGCTCCTTGTCGAAGCACTCGACGAGGGGCGGCGTGCCTTCGGTGCGGCGCACGACCATGCCCACGCGGATGTCCTCCGGCTTCATCGCCAGCGAGATGCCGCCGCCGCGTCCGCGGCGTGTTTCGAGGTAGCCAAGCTTCGCGAGGTAGTTCACCACCTTCACGAGGTGATGGCGGGAGATGGCATAGGCCCCCGCCACCTCGCTGAGGGAAAAACTTTCGCCCTTCAACGCGGCAAACATGAGCACGCGAAGGGAATAATCGGTGAAGAGGCTGAGTCGCATGACCCGGTTTACTCTCAGGCGACGGCTTAACTTGCACGCGCCATGCATCTTTGATGAACTCACGCCAAACGAGGCGCAGTGGAGGGCAAGATTGGGCGGGAAAGGGGGACACAAAAAAGCCCGGGCATCGCTGCGCCGGGCTTGGTGGGGAAAATCGAGCGGTGGCTCAATGTTTGCAGGTCTTGCAGTCGGTGGTCTTCTTGCTGTCGCAGCAGGCGGAGGTGCCAGAGGAGCAGCAAGCGTCCTTCTTCGGAGCGAAGATGCAGGATTTGCAGCTCGAAAGGCTGAAGACGGCGGCGACGAGGGCGAGGGTGGCGAGTGATTTCATGAGTGTGGTAGTGCTGTTGGATGAGATGAAGCGGCCGGGCATGGCCGGGTTCGCTGATGGATACGAGCATGCCAAGCAGGCTTTATTCCTGGCAAGCACGAAATCTCAGGAATGGGCTGGTTTTACCTTCTCGGCGAGTTCGCGGGTGCGTTTCGCCAGTTCCATGCGGTGGCCGACCTCCCAAATGCCCCAACTGGCTACATAACCC
>JBEIGR010000530.1:0-4138 GCA_040381795.1 Verrucomicrobiaceae bacterium
GACCTCCTGCGGGATTGATCTTCGGTGTGCGGCCGAATTCGGCGAGGCAGGTGACCATGGTGTCGTCGAGCATGCCGCGTTGGAAAAGGTCCTCGATCAGGGCGCTGTAGCCTTGGTCATACATCGGCGCGACGATGTCGCGCATCCCTTCGATGCTGGTGAAGGGCTTGGAGCCGTGGATGTCCCAGGTGATCTCGCCAAACACGGTGATGAAGGTGTTCACGGTGACGAAACGCACGCCGCGCTCGACGAGGCGGCGCGCAAGCAGGCAACTCTGACCGAAGCGGTTCAAACCGTAGCGTTCGCGCACTTTGAGCGGCTCCTTGGTCAGATCGAAGGCCTCGCGAGCCTGCGTGCTGGTCATGATGCGGTAGGCGGACTCGAAATTGCTGTCCATGAGCTTGGCCTGCTCGCTGTATTCGAAATTGCGCACGCTGCTGTCCACCAGCTCGCGGAGTTGTTTGCGACGTTCGAGACGCACCTCGCTGATTTCCTTCGGCGGCAGCAAATCGGGCACTTTGAAGTCTTTCTCCGACGGATTCGCGTTCAGAACGAAAGGATCATACGCTTTGCCGAGGAAGCCCGCGTCCTGGCCGTGCGGCATGTTGCCACCGGTGGGGCCCATCGACTCCGGGAGAATGATGTGGGCTGGCAGATCGCTGCGGCGACCTTGGAGGAATTCGAGAGCGCTGCCGACGTGCGGGGTATTCACGCCACCGGTGAAAAGGCGGCCCGTCTGCATCATCTGATGCCCCGTATCATGCACGGCGGCGGCGGTGTGGTAGCAGGAGCGGACGAGGCTGAATTTGTCCGCGATCTTCGCGTGCAGCGGCAGGATCTCGGAGATCTCGAATGCATTACTCTTCGTTCGAATCGGCTTGAACGGTCCGCGAATCTCGCTCGTCGCATCCGGCTTCATGTCCCAGAGATCCTGCTGGCTCGGCGCACCGAGGTTGAAGATCATGATGCAGGCCTTGTTGCTCTTTTTGGCATCCACTTTGCCCTCGGCCTTCAATTTGGCAAAACTCGGCATCGTGAGGCCAATGGCGCTCAAAGCACCGGCGGTGATGAAATCGCGGCGTGAAACGCCATCGCAGGTAGTGACGGCAGCTTTGTCGGTGAAGGTGAACATGGGGCGCGTGGGTAGTTGAAGCTAACTGAACATACGCTCCTCGAGCCGGAAACTGAATGGATGATGCCACTTTGCCGATGGGGCTTTCCGGCCCTTGCCAGAGTGGCGAGGTCGCAGCACACTTCTGAACCATGAAAACGCTCACTCTTGCGCTCGTGCTGCTTTCGGCGGCTTTTCTTCACGCTCAATCTGCTCCCGGCCAGAATCCCACCGGCCAGGGCGGCCAGCAGCAACAGGGCGATGAACCCACGAGGGACGGCATTTGGGACGGACGCTTCAAAGGCGGGAATTACCTCGTGCGCTGCAATTCGATCATCGGACTCTCGAAGCATGAGTATGTGGCGGATGGCGTGGCCCGCGTGGTGGAGGTGAATCTGACGCTGGGTTCGTCCCAGATCGTGCGTTTCTACTTTCTGGAGCCAGCGAAGCCCGAGACCGGTAGTACGGCGGTGGAGGCGGGCGTGAGCGCCTTGGAGCGGGCGAAAAACATGGTCGAACAGGCCACGTCACGCATTTCACCTGCGCTGACGGAGCCCAAGGTGGTGAAGACCTACCCGGCCTCCACGCATGCGCACACGGTGGAGTTTGTCGTGAAAGAGGAGGCGAGGCTGAACTCGCTTTTTCAGAGCCTGGAGCGTGGTTTTCGCACCGGGCAGGGTCGCATCTGGCGTGAGTGAAGCGGTCTACTTGACTCCCCAGGCACCCAGCTTGGCTTCACGAGCTTCTTTGCTTAGCTTGTGGAGGTAGAGGCCGTAGTCATCAGCCCCTTTCACGCCGCCTGGCAGGTCGCACGAAAGGCCCGCGAGACGTGCGTAGCCCTTTTGCATGAGCAGATCGGCGAGATAGACGTTTCCTTTTTCTGTCTCGACGAGGATGAGGGCGTAGTAGCGGCTGCGATCCGGCACGGGCTCCCAGCGAGTGAGCAGGGTGAAAGGTTTGTCTTTCAGCAGGTCCGTCACATACGCGGCGGCCTCGGCTCCCACTTTGATGACGCTGTCCTGGCTGATCTGAAAGTAGCGTGACTGATCCTGCACGAGCTGCGGATGCGTGAGGGAGGACTCCGGCGCATCGGCAAAGTAGAGCGTGAAGACCGTCTCCTCGTGCGAGTCTTTGACTTTGATGCGCAGCGTGTCGGCCTCGTTGTTTTTGCTCTCGATGAGTTGTGCTTTCGGGAAGACTTCGAACTCCGCTTTGGCAGCCGGGAAGCCGTTTTCAGCCACCGCTGAGGGCGCGGCCTTTCCCACGGGAATGGCAGCCACAGGCACCGGGCGGCTTTCTTTGAGCAAAATAGCCACCAGGGTGATGATCAGCACCAGCACCGCCGTGATGGCGAGATTGAGGAGTGTTTCACGGAAGGGCATGGAGGCGGTGCGCCATTGTCATGGATTCCCGTGTCGGCTCAAGAAGCAATCCTCAATCAATGAACGAGCAGATGTACTCGCAGATGCCAGCGGGCACGGAGATGTCGAAACCGCTGTTGGCTGGCACGTTGAAGTGCTGGCCACCGGTGTAGCTCGTTTTGGCATCGCTGCCATCCAGCTTCACCACGCAGTCACCGGCCACGATTTCCATGCGCTCGGCCTTGGCGGTGCCGAAATGAAAATCACCGGGGTAGATCAGGCCCAGCGTCTTCTTGCTGCCATCCGGGAAGAGGATGGTGTGGCTGACGACTTTGCCGTCGAAATAGACATTCGCTTTGGCGACGGCGGTGACTCCGGGGAATTCAGCGGGGATGGGCATAGGGGCGCGAGGAATAGGCGATGATTTCCGCCTCGGCAAGCAGAGAGCCCGGCGGCGGCGTGATGGGCTGTGAGATTGCCCATGGCGGGGCCGTATGAAATCGCCCCCGTCATGTCCTCCGCTCGTTTTTGCTCCCGTCGTCACTTCCTGCATGCCAATGGCTTTGGCCTCGGCACGCTCGCCCTGGCCTCGCTGCTGGAGAAGGACGGTCTGCTGGGTGCTCCGGTGAAGCCGGAAAGCTTTGGCGAGGTGCGCTACGACCTGCTGCCGAAAAAGCCGCACTTCGAGCCGCGGGCGAAGGCCATGATCTCCCTCTTCATGATGGGCGGCCCCTCGCAGATGGACCTCTTTGACCCGAAGCCGATGCTCACAAAGTATCACGGCCAGAAATTCCCCGGCGAGGTGAAGTATGACAACCTCGCCCAGGCCTCCTCGAAGTGCTTTGGCTCGCCGTGGAAGTTCAAAAAACACGGCCAGTGCGGCATGGAGCTCAGCGAACTGCTACCGAGCCTCAGCCAGGTGGCCGATGAGATTACGCTGGTCCGCTCTATGACCTCCGGCGTGAGCAATCACGCCCAGGGGCTCTACGCCATGAATGCCGGGCGCATCACCGCTGGCCGACCCGCACTGGGTTCCTGGCTTACTTATGGTCTCGGCAGTGAGACGGATGAACTACCCGCCTACATGGTGCTCTCGCATCCGAGTGGACTGCCCACCTTCAGCGGCGAGCACTACACGAACGGCTGGCTACCCGCCCTCTTCCAGGGCACGCTCGTGCGACCCACCGAGCCTCGCATCCTGAACCTCGACCCGCCGGCCTCGCTGGCCGGTAGTCCGCAGGCGCGGCAGCTCGCTCTTTTAAAGGCCTTCAACGAAGACCATCTGCACGCACATCCCGGCGAGCTCGATTTGCAGGCCCGCATCTCCAGCTACGAACTCGCCGCGAAGATGCAAACCGCCGCCAAGGAGGCTCTCGACATCTCGAAGGAGCCCGAGCACGTCAAAAAACTCTACGGCGTGGATAATCCAGAGACGAAAGACTACGCCACACGCTGCCTCATTGCCCGCCGCCTTGTCGAGCGAGGCGTGCGCTATGTGCAGGTGCTCAACGCCGGGCAAAGCTGGGACCAGCACAGCGCCCTCGTCACTTCCCTGCCCAAGCTCTGCGCTGCCACCGATCAGCCCAGCGCCGCGCTCCTGATCGATTTAAAGCAGCGTGGCCTCCTCGATAGCACCGTCGTCCACTGGGGTGGCGAGATGGGCCGC
>JBEIGR010000531.1:0-4137 GCA_040381795.1 Verrucomicrobiaceae bacterium
AAACTCGTCAAAACGCCTGATTTTGCTCGATTGCTCCCCAAACCGATCCAGCGGTTCACCACCCAAGGCGTCTATGATTTGGCCAAAAAGACCCATTTAAGCTTCACGCAAGGCTCTGGCCATGGTGGAAGCCACCCCCATCTCGCCCACGAATTCGCCTCGGCCCTCGCCGAAAAGCGCCCCCCTTTCCCGAATGCCCAGCAATCGGCCAACTGGACCTGCGTGGGTCTTTGCGCCCATGAATCGGCCCTGGCAGGTGGCAAAATTGTCAAACTGCCGAGCTTCACTTTATAGCGCCTCCATAGACTCCCTTCGACACGCGGGTCTGGCGTTTATATTCGCCAGAACCCTTGCTTGGGTGCCGCGGCTTAACGGCGGCTGCCCAATCGCCTGAACCATCAAGTTGGAATGGTTTGCGGGTTGATTGTAGCCTGTTGCCTAGGTGTGAAAGCCGAGGCTTGGAGTGCGTGGTTTGTATGGCGATTCGCGGCGCAAAAAACGAGCGCATTTATTTTGTTGCGAAACAGAAAAAAGTTTGTCGAGACGGGGAAGCCTGTGGTTAGATCACCGTTAGATTCCATTTAAATGTACGACCCGACCCTTTCCAAGGCATGCCCTGCTTCATCAACATGGCGGAACTGGCGAAGGACCGCAAAGTCATCGCCGACCTGCTGCCCTGCCTGCGCGAGATCGCCCCGATCTGCGAGGGCATCGAGGACACGATCACGCTGGCCTACTCCGACATCTATGTGGCGGACCTGGCCTTCCACGCGAACGTGAAACAGGCCGCCAAACGCGGTGAGGACGGCATGGATGAAACGCAGCCGCACATTTTTGGGATCTACTCCAGTGTGTTCACCACGCGTGCGGGCAGCGAGCCCACGGGGACCTTGGAGTCGGGGCAGGGGGGAGCCGACGATGATGCCCGCGATGCCTTTGGGAACCTGACGATTGATTTCGGATTCGTGCCGCAGGTTTGCGTCGGGAACCTGGTGTTCTTGGATCAGAACAATGATCGCGTCTTCGACTCCGTTAATGAGATCGGCGCGGAACGCGTGCTGGTGGAGCTCTGGTCCAAGGCCGATAGCAGCAAGCCCGTCGGGATGGTTTACACCAATGAGTTTGGTCTCTACCAGTTCTGCACCTCTCCGGGCACTTATTACATCCGCATCCCCGCCTCGCAGTTCCAGAGCGGCGGCGCATTGGTGAACACCGTTTCCTCGCAGGATCCGTTGACCGCGTCGGTGGCCTCGGATGATGATCTCGGCGAAGACGGCCTCGACACCGCCAATCCGGCTAGCACAGGCGTTCAGACGGCTCCCTTTGTGTTGGTCGCGGATCTGGCTCCGACGGCTGCGGGAATCGAGGTCGGTTATCACTCCGAGTCTGATGATGCGGCGGATGGCAGTGCAGATCTCACCCTTGACCTCGGTTTTGCGCCGAAGCCGCTGTATGTGGGGAACCTCGTCTTCCGGGATCAGAATGCGGATGGTCGATTCACCTCGGGCACCGATCTGGGTTATGCCAATGTTCCGGTGAGACTCTTCCAGCGGGGTCAAAACCCTGCCACGGCGACCCCGGTGGCTTCCACCCTCACCAGCGCGGATGGCACGTTCCGGCTGCAGGCCCTCACTTCAGGAGACTACTTCCTCCACATTCCCGCCATCGCCTTCACGGCGGGGCAACCGCTCGCCGGAGCGAGCTCCATCCCCGGGTTCGGCACAGACAACGGGGCGGACGATAACGTGGGTGAAAACGGGGTGGATAATGCCAACCCCTCGGTCAACGGCATCAGCTCCTCGCCCTTCTCCCTTTATTACGGTTTCGAGCCTCTCGACTCCGGAACGGAAAAGGGCTTCGCTGCCCATATCGACTCCGCTCAAGGTGTCGACGCCGATGGGGATATGACCATCGACTTTGGCTTCACCGGTGGCACGCCGATCGTCCAGACACTGAGAGTTGGAAATCTAGTCTTCCACGATGCCAATGAAAACGGCCTCTTCGACTCCGGAGAAGGTGTGGGCGGCGTCGTGGTGAAGCTCTTCCCGGCCGGTGCAGATCCGCTCACGGCGCTCCCTCTCAACACAGTGACCACGGAGAGCCCGGCACCCACCCGGGGCCGTTACGAGTTCGCCAATGTGGCTCCCGGTAGCTACTTCGTCTTCATTGATCCCGTGAACTTCCTGAGCACCGGGCCGCTCCACCGCCGCGTTTACCTCCTCGGAAACCAAGGGGGTGTTTTCCAAACGGCGCTGGGGGATGACAACACGGGCGAAGATGGTCTCGATAGCCAAAAACCCGAAATGACCGGCATCCGCTCCTCCACCTTCACCCTCGCCAGCGACACCGGCCCCACCGGCTCTCAGGAGTCCGGCTTCCGTGGCTCGGACGACGATGCGGCTGACAGCAGTGGCGATCTCACCATCGACTTCGGCTTCCGCACCCGCATCGGCTTCGGTAACCTGGTCTTCCGTGACCTGAATGCCGATGGTCGCTGGACCTCGGGCACGGATCAGACCCTGCCCGGCATGGAGGTGCAGCTCGTGAGCATGAACGGCAACACGGAACTGGGCGTCGCCGCGACGACTACCACCTCGGCCTCCGGCACCTACCTGCTCTATGCTCCGTCGGGTAGCTACCGGCTCCGCATCCCGGGGACCCAGTTTGCCCCGGGAAGGCTGCTGAGCATCTACGTTCCCTCGAGCATCACGGGCACAGGCACCGATGACGACGCCAATCAGGATGGCCTTGTCACCGCCACGCCGGCCACCACCGGGGTCTCCACCGCCACGGGCACGTTCACCCTCGGCACCCAGCCCTCCAACACGGCGGGTAACGAACCCGGATACGACAAAGACAGCGACACTGCTGAAGATGCCAATGTCAATCTCACCCTCGATTTTGGATTCGTGCCTGATCGACCACGTACTCAGCAAAGCCCTTTCCATCAACACCCACGAGCACCCCTCCTCCGCTTGTCTTTTGTAATGTGAAGCCACTGGCTGCCTTTGCCGCTGAGGCTATAAGTAGGGAACACAGCGCTGGGATGAAGATTGAGTGGCGGATGGATTTCATGGGAGTGGAGTTCATGTTCAAAGAGTGATTCGCAATGCGAGCGGGAGGGTTGCAGCGGGTGATGATTTTTTCACCGCAGAGGTGGGATAACCGCAGAGAAAGGCATTCAGAAGGGTTTTCTCTGCGGTTATCTCATCTCTTGCGGTGTGTGAATGGATGGGGAAGAGTTCATTGCCGCATGGCTTCGCGGAACCTGGCATAGAGCGTGTCGAGGCTGCGGCTGAGTTTGGCGCTTTGGGTGGCCCAGGCGACTTTTTGGGCTTCGCTGGCGAGGGCGGTGCGGTTGTCGGACTGGCGCTGGAGTTCGCTGCGCTGATCGCCTTCGCGGGCGTATTGAGGCCAGCTCATCAGGTAGTTGCGCCGGGCATTGAGGGCTTGGTTGGTGTTAGTTTGATTGGCAGCTGCCTGGGCATCGCGATAACCGGCGGCGACGCGGGCACGGTCACGCTCGTCGAGGGCGGCGAGGAGGGCCTGGCAGAGCTGCCAGGCGGCGCTGTAGGCGGTGGTGGGCGCGGCGGCCTTGGCGGATTTGCCTTCATCGACGAGGTCTTCGCGCAGGAGGGTGAGGTTTTGGCGGATGTCGCTGGGGACGGCTTCATCGAGCGGGGCGAGCACCCACTTCATGGAGTTGGGGGCCTGGGCTTTGAGGATGTCGATGCAAGCGGGGGCTGGCTCGGCGGTGGGAGGCGCTGGCACCGGGGCTGGAGCAGGCACGGGCATCGCCGGTGGCGGAGGTGTGGCCGCCACCACCGGCGGAGTGATGGGAAGAGGCTCTGGCTTTGGCACCACCGGCACGGGTTTGGTCGCGAGTGGTGTGGCGGGCGGAGTGATGACGGTGGCGGCGGTGTCTGCCTCTGGCGCAGGCTTGGCCTGACCCTCGGGATTGCCCCAAAGCACCCACGCGCCCCAGCCAAGGCCAACGAGCAGCAGGATGAGCACGGTCCACATGATCGTGGCGAAAGCGGAGCGTTTTTTCTGCGGCGGAGCTTTCGGCACGGGTGCGCGGACGGGATGACGCGGCACGGCGGCAGGCTGCGGCGGACGCGTGGTGCGGATGCGGTC
>JBEIGR010000532.1:0-4133 GCA_040381795.1 Verrucomicrobiaceae bacterium
GCCCGGAGCCACGCCAAAGCTCGCTCCAGCCTCCTTCGCCTCATTGGCCTGGCCCGGTGTGAGGATGGTGCCCACGCCCACCGTCATCTCCGGCACCTCGGCGCGGATACGGCGCACACAGTCGAGTGCGGCCTCCGTGCGGAGCGTGAGCTCGATGCCATTCACCCCGCCCGCGAGCAGTGCCTGAGCCAGCGGCACCGCGTCTTCGTCACGATCAATCATGAGCACGGCGATGACGCCGGTGCGGTGGAGTTTGTCACGAAGCGGAGCAGGGAAGGCGCTGGTCATGGCGGCGAAGCAGGACGGGAGAAGCCCTTTTGCAACCCAAAGTAACGAGGGGCTTGGATTGGTGAGAAAAGCCGTTGTCAGCCCTGCGCCAATGGCGCAGGGTGCTTTCGTGGAATTTGTGGAGTTCAGCCAATTTGCCCGCAGCATCACCCTTCTCGGAGATGATGAGGATTACCTCGCGCTCCAGATCGCTTTGATGGAGCGTCCAGACGCTGGTGCTATCATTCCAGGCAGCGGCGGTCTGCGTAAAGTCCGCTGGGCAGGTAGTGGTCGCGGTAAGCGCGGCGGACTTCGGCTCATCTATTACTACGTCACCGCTGAGGGCCAGATTTTGCTGCTGCATCTCTATGCCAAGAACGAAATGGAGAACTTATCTCCGGCAATGCTTAAACAACTCAAACAGGAAGTCGAACAACACCTCTCATGAAAATCTCGAAGCCATCCAAGTCCCAACCGTTGGGAGAAGAACTCATCGAGTCTGTCCGTGAAGCTGGCACCGTCTTGCGTGGTGAAAAACCTGCTGCCCGCGTGTGGAAACTCACCAAACTACCCGACGGCACCGTTAAACGCGTGCAACTGCCTGCCGCTGCGTATCAGAAACAACAAGCTGAGCGGTGGAAGGAGCGCACTGAGGCGGCTCAGGCACGCACCGCCCTGTCGCTTTCGCAGGCCGAGTTTGCCAGTCTGCTGGGCATCAGTGTGCGTACCTTGCACCAGTGGGAGCAGGGCAGGCGCCAGCCCACTGGCGCTGCCCGGATGCTGTTGAAGATCGCTCGCATTCAGCCCCGGCTTCTAAAGCGGGTCATGGCGATGCTGTGAACGCCGGCGATCAGCGAAGCAAAGTAGCCATCATCGCTGCGCGTGATGAGCCATGCGCTTTCGCTGACACGGAGCAGCACCGAAGATCAAAGGTGCATGTGTTTGCAATGCGCTGCGCTCCTCTCGTGGAGCGAGAGGGCTAGCTTGCTGCGCCTCGATATGTGGACAATCTAAGCACGGCTGGATGGCAGATCTGTAGCTACATCTTATTCAGTCCCGGGCGAGCGAAGGTGAATTATGGAAGGCGAATCGGCTTGGAATAGTTGCCCGCCGCTAAGAAGAGGCTGACCATTCTGTAATGCGGCAAATGCCTCTGGAAGTATTGAGGAAGACCCCAACTTGGCGACGGCCAAATGCCTTTTTATTTGTCGTTGAATGCGTCCAGATAGCCGAGACAATGCCTTCCAGTCACATACATTGGCGTCATCTGGCGCTCGGCGAACATAACCTGCCTTATCCCAGTGATCAAAATCGGATTCGGTTGTTGAATTGTTGTGTTGGCCTCCCAAGTAAAGTTGAATCAACCCGGGGCTGTAAATTGAGTATCGGGTGCCGTAACCCTCAATTACCCTTTTGTGGATAGCAGGACGAGGCAGGACTGATGGAGACCATAATTGAAAAATTTCCGCACCCCCAGATCCGCCACGGTCAAAACCAATCCGGAATGCATCTTCCAGTTCCTCCATGGAGCGGAACTGTCTTAGCTCTCGATCAAATTCAGAATATGACTCGAATACCTCCACGTCAGTCTGCGTGAATAGAAATGCGAAAACATTCCGGATGTCGTTTTTGAGTCCGTAAAAAAATGTATGTGCCATGGCTGCTTTAATTCAGAACGTTGTTTGTTACATCAACCACCATTGAAAACGATTAGTCTCCAGTAGCGAGGAAGGAGCGAGCCTTGAGCTTGGGTCAAGGACCTGCGCGGCATTCCAACACTCACCCCTTCGTGATCTTCAAATCATCTACATAGATCCAGTTGTCCGTGTCGATGTCTGGATGGCGATACATGCCGAGCTTAAGGAAGTGCTGAAAGTCGTTGTGCATGTTCGGACCGGTGGCGGTGGCTGCGGGCTGGGTCATGTCGTCGAGGTAGAAGGTGGCTTTGCCGTCGGCTTTCTGGGACCAGTGGATCTCGACGGCGAGGCGGTGCCACTTGCCGGGTTCGATGAAGAGCGGGCCGTGTTTCTGGGATTGATCAGGGCCGTAGGCGATGCCGATGCCGAGCTTGCCCTGCAATTCGCCGAGACCGAGAAGCACCGGCGGACTCTTGGAGGTGAAGGTCTCCCAGGTTTCGCCACGCGAGCTGTCCGGCTGATCGTGCCACTGGCCAATGATCCACCAGCGATTCTTCGGCGCATCCGAGACAAAGCCTTTCGGCACCATGACACGCCACTCGTAGCGCAGGGTGTCGCCCTGCTTGTGCGGATAATCGACGCTGATCTCCGCCCGAATGCCGCCATGAAGCTTCTTTTGGCCGGGCAGCACATGCAGGCCGAGGTGCTGGGCTGGTCCTTCGCCAACCAAAGCAATGTTTTCGATGGCCGGGACTTCGACATGGGCAAATTCGAGCAATGCCTCAGGCACCACCGCACGGAGATAGGCGAGTTCCTTCTCACGAGCCGCTGGATCGGCACTGCGACCGCAGCACGGTAACAGCAAGAGCATGGCAGTGAGGCCAAAGCAGCGGAGCGGAGCAGGGAAAACGCTGGTCATGGCGGCGAAGCAGGACGGGAGAAAGGCGATTGCAACCTTCAATACAACTCGCGCTGAAACCTTCGCGCTTCTGCGGCAGTATCCTGAGCATCATGCGCCGTCTTTTTTTGCTTCTCACCCTCACCACCCTTCACGCCGCCCGACCTGATGCTCCGCTGCCGGAAGGTGTGACGGTCGAAAACGGGGCGCGATTCGTGGATTTGAATGGCGATGGCTTCGACGACCTCGTTTTCTCAAACAGCGACCGTTACGGCGTCTTCATTTACAACGACGTGGAAAAGAAAAACCTCGGCTGGTTTCGTGGCTGGACTCATGTGATGCGCGAAGGCAGGGCAGGGGATACCAACGCCCTGCCGCTCACGACGCGTGACGAGGTCGAGTTCAAAGATGGGGCGATGTGGGTGGCGGGGAAGAAACACCTGAGCTACGCCGAGTTGCTGCGGCCTCCGGCTCCGGCACCGCGTTCGCCCGAGGAGTCGATGAAGGCCATCCATCTCAAGCCGGGCTTTCAAATCGAACTCGTGGCCGCCGAGCCGCTCGTGCAGGATCCGATCTTCGTGGATTGGGATGAGAAAGGCCGGATGTGGGTCGTTGAGATGGCGGACTACCCGTTTCACGAATACCAAGACTTCACGCGCAGTGGTCGCGTGAAGGTGCTGACCGATGAAAATGGCGATGGACGCTACGACAAGGCCACCACCTTCCTCGACGATCTGCTTTACCCCACCGGTCTCGCCTTGTGGAAAGGCGGTGTTTACATCGCCAGCGTGCCTGAGGTGTTTTTTGCTGAGGACACGAATGGCGATGGCCGTGCCGACAAGCGCACGCCGATCCTCACCGGCTTTCACAAGGGCAATCCGCAGCATTTGGTGAATGGTTTTGCCTGGGGGCTCGACGGCTGGCTCTACGGCGGGAATGGCGATAGCGGTGGAAAGGTCGTCGAAGTGAAGAGCGGCAAGCAGTTCGATCTCAGCGGTCGAGATTTCCGCTTTCATCCCGAGACGCACGAGTTCCAACTCCTCGCCGGAAGGGCGCAGTATGGCCGCTGGCGGGATGATTTTGGAAACTGGTTCTCCGGCAACAACAGCAACCTTGGCTGGCATTACTTCCTCGATGATCGCTACCTCGCCAGGAATCCCAAACTCGCGGTGCCGACGCTCAAGCAGAACCTCAACCCTGGCGGCACGAAGGTCTTTCCGGTCAGCACGCCGGTGCGTCGTCTGAATCAGCCGCAGTCCGTGAACACGCTCACCTCCGGGTGCAGCGTCATTCCTTATCGCGAAACGCTTTTCGGCCCCGGCTATGAAAAC
>JBEIGR010000533.1:0-4117 GCA_040381795.1 Verrucomicrobiaceae bacterium
CGCTGCAACCGGCCGATCTCATGAAAGACAAAAACGTCCTCCTCATCACCAGCACCTGGGGCGAGGGCGACATGCCCGACAACGCAGTCACCTTCTGGGACAGCATCAATCAAAATGGTAGCAGCCCCAAGTTCGACGGCGTGAACTACTCCGTCCTCGCCCTCGGCGATAAAAACTACGCCGACACCTTCTGCCTCGCCGGCAAGAAACTCGATCAACGTCTCGCTGAACTCGGCGCCACCCGCGTCGTGGACCGCGTGGACTGCGATGTCGATTTCGACGACCTCGCCAAAGAGTGGTCGAAGAATGCTTTTACTATCTTCGGAGCCTCCCAATCGTCCGACGTGCCCGACACGTCTGACTCGTCCGACAAATCGTGGTCCAAAAAGAATTCCTTCCCCGCGAAACTCATCGCGAATGACACGCTAAACGCCCCCGGCAGCGCCAAAGACACACACCACATCGCCTTCTCGCTCACCGGCAGCGGCCTTACCTACGAAGTCGGTGACGCCCTCGGCGTCTTCGTCCAAAACTGCCCCGAAGTCGTCGATGCCATCATCGCCGCCCACGGCTTCGAGCCGAATGCCAACGTCGGCGGCAAAACACTCCGCGAGGCTCTTCTCACCGATTACGAAATCCGCAGCCTCCTCGGCAAAACGTCCGAATCCGGCCTCACGCTCGATTCCTTCCTCGAAAACCTCCGCAAGCTTCAGCCGCGCCTTTACTCGATCGCCAGCAGCATCAAGGCGCATGCCGATGAAGTGCATCTCTGCGTCGGCGCGGTGCGCTACACCGCCGATGGCGTCGCGCAAAAAGGCGTCGCCAGCACCTTTCTCTCCGATCGTCTCGCTCTCGACGACACCACCGGCATCTACTTCCACGCGGCCAACCATTTCCGCCTGCCTACCGACCTCACCAAGCCCGTCATCATGGTCGGTCCCGGCACCGGCATCGCGCCCTTCCGTGCCTTCCTCGAAGAACGCGAAGCCACAAAAGCCCCCGGCAAAAACTGGCTCCTCTTCGGCGACCAAAAACGCGCCACCGACTTCCTCTACCACGATCAAATCATCGCCTGGGTGCAAAGCGGTCACCTGACCCGTCTCGACACCGCCTTCAGCCGCGATCAGGAGGAAAAGATCTACGTCCAAACCCGCATGCTCCAAGCCGCCAGCGAACTCTGGCAATGGCTCGAAGAAGGCGCCCACTTCTACGTCTGCGGAGACGCCAAACGCATGGCGAAGGACGTCGATGATGCCCTTCACCACATCATCGAAACCCAAAGCGGCAAAACGGCTGACGAAGCTGCGGCTTACATCGCCAGGATGAAGAAAACCAAACGCTATGCCCGCGATGTGTATTAAGACTTCACAGCTTCATCTCAACGAGCAGGGCCTCGACACTCAGGCTACGTTGCAGTGCGATCTCGTGCAGGATCGAGGACACGGTGCCAACTTTAATCGGTTTGTGATTCGGAACAGTGACGGAATGCGCCCTTGGCGATGCCCAGCGCAGAATCATGTGACTTCCAGCCTGCCGCTCCAGAGCGTAGCCGATACGCCGCAGACCGCGCAGCAGTTCGTCACCAGTCAGATCACGCGGCAGCTTCATGCTGCTTCTAAGATGCGGTCCTCTTCCAAATGCAGCCTGATCCGTCCTGGCTTCAGAGCGGCATCAGCAAAGTGGCAGCTCACCGCTTCCTTCACCATCGCTTCCAGTTCCTCCCAGGAATCTCCCTGCGTCGCGATCAAGCCTTCCGGCAGCCGACAGTCGGCCGTGAAGCCGCCTTCTTCCGCAGGACGCACTCTGAAAATCAGTTCGAGATCATTCATGCCATGAGTATCGCTGCCGCCTTTCCCAAATCAAGCCCAGCGATGGCACCGCCATGCGAAGACTTCTCCGCCGAGCAAAAACGCTATCTGGAAGGCTTCTTCGCTGGCATCGCAGCAGGCGGTGTGACCTTTGGTGATCTCGCGCCTGCTCCTGCTGCGCCCGCAGGGCCTTCACTCGATGATTTGACCAAAGAAGAGCGCATCAAACGCGATCTTCATCCCTTCGACGCCATCGAGCAGCTCGTGCTGGATGCGCGTTGGAACGCCAAGCCGGAGCCTGAATCCGTGTTCCGCTACAAGTGGAATGGCCTCTTTTGGCTGAATCCCGTCAAAGACGGCTACATGTGCCGCCTGCGCATTCCGGGAGGTGTGGTGAAGAGCTACCAGCTTCGTGAATTGGCCTCGATCACAAGTGAACTGACCTCCGGGTACATCCAGATCACCACGCGGAACAATTTTCAGATTCGGCTCATCGAGCCAAAGAATTGCCCGGAGGTGCTTCGCCGCATCCAAGGCAGCGGTTTGCACTCGAAGGGCGCGGGTGCGGACAACATCCGCAACATCACGATGAATCCCTGCGCAGGCTACGACCCGCATGAACTCATCGACGTGCGTCCATTCGTGAATGAACTCGCCACGCTCATCATCGGCTCGAAGGAGTTTTATGATCGGCCGCGCAAATTCAACATCGCTTACGATGGCGGTGGTCTTATCTCGTCTGTTGAAGACACCAACGACATCGGGGCCAGCGCCGTGAAGATCGGCGATGAAGTCTTCTTCCGCATCGCACTCGGCGGCGTCACCGGCCACCAAACCTTCGCCAGCGATTGGGGTGTCATCGTGAAGCCGGAGCAGCTCAACGACGTCATGGCGGCCTTGCTGCGTGTCTTCATTCAGTTCGGCGACCGCACGAATCGCAAGAAGGCCCGCTTCAAATATGTCATCGAGGACAAAGGACTCGATGGCGTGCTCGCAGAGGCGGAAAAGCATCTCAAATTCAAGCTCACCCGCCTTCCGCCCGATTCGCCGACGCAGGAGAAGCGCTCGTATTCGCAGCAAGGGCACTCGCATGTCGGCACTTACCCGCAGAAGCAGGAAGGGCTTGTTTATGTCGGTGCCAGCGTCCCAGTCGGCCAAATGACCGCGAAGCAAATGGAGCGCGTCGCTGACCTCGCCGACAGCTACGGCAGCGGAGAGGTGCGGCTGACCGTTTGGCAGAATTTCATCATTCCAAACGTCAAAGCCGCCTACGCCGCCACGTTGGCCAAATCGCTCAAAAAGCTCGGCTTTCCCTGCGAGCAGTCACCGCTGCGAAACGGCTTCGTGGCCTGCACGGGCAGCAAATACTGCAAATTCGCCGCCACGGACACCAAGGGCAATGCCATCGCCATGATGGACTACCTCGACAAGCGCGTGAAGCTCGACAAGCCGGTCAATATTCACTTCACCGGCTGCGCCCACTCCTGCGCCCAGCACTTCATGGGCGACATCGGCCTGCTCGGCACCAAGGTGAAATCCGAGAGCGGCGAAGGCTACCACATCACCGTCGGCGGCGGTTTCGGCGAGAACCGCAAAATCGGCCGCCAGGTCTTCAGCGGCGTGTCTGTCGAAAGCCTCGGTGAAACGCTCGAAGGCATGTTGAAAGGCTATCTCAAAGGCCGCAGCAGCGCGGAGGAGAGCTTTCACAGCTTCTGCAACCGGCGCTCGGTAAACGAGCTGCAAGTGGCGTTCGATCCGGCGGCTTAATTTATGACTTACGATTTATGATTTATGATTTGGCAAACGAACAAGAGGCGGGCGGAGGCGCTCCTTCTGAAATCGTAAATCATAAATCAAAAATCATAAGTGAAGCGCTCCAAGAGCAGCAAACCCTCCGCACTCCCGTCGCTCTCTTCGCGGAGGAATACGACTCGAACTCCATCAAGCGGCGCTTCTCCCACCTGATCCCGCTTTCGAAGCCAACACCTGGCGAGCAGTATGGCTTTGAGGTGAATCTGGATGCCTGCACCGGCTGCAAAGCCTGCGTGGCCGCCTGTCACTCACTCAATGGGCTCGATGACGATGAATCCTGGCGGGATGTGGGCTTGTTGGTGGGCTTGAGGAAACAGCCGTATGTGCAGACCGTCACCACGGCCTGCCATCACTGTGAAGATCCGGCGTGCTCGAATGGCTGCCCGGTACTCGCCTATGACAAAGATCCCGTGACTGGCATCGTGCGGCATCTCGATGATCAGTGCATCGGCTGTTCTTACTGCATTCTGAAGTGCCCTTATGATGTGCCGAAGTTC
>JBEIGR010000534.1:0-4108 GCA_040381795.1 Verrucomicrobiaceae bacterium
ACGGAGCTGTATCTGAATGCCGGCCTCGGCTTTCACTCGAATGACACGCGCGGTGTGACCATCATGACCGATCCCTCCACCGGCCTGCCGGCGGATCGCGTTGATCCCATTGCCCGCACCTACGGCGCGGAATTTGGCATTCGGAATGAATCCATCTCAAAGATGGTGAACACGCTCTCCTTCTGGTGGCTGCGCAGCGACTCGGAGTTGCTCTACGTCGGCGATGCCGGCACCACCGAGCCCGGTCCTGGCAGTGATCGTCTCGGCATCGAGCTAGCCAGCTACTGGCGGCCCACCGAATGGGCCATGGCAGACTTGGAGGCCACCTGGACCTGGGCGCATCTGCGCACCGCCAACCCGCCCAGCGCCTCCATCCCCGGCAGCATCCCGTATTCACTGAACGCAGGCTTCACGCTCGGCCGTGAGGAGGGCTTGTTTGGCTCCCTGCGGGCACGCTACTTCGGCCCGCGCCCTCTCACCGAGGACTACGCCGACATCCGCGCCCGCGAATCCCTCCAAGTGAACGCCCGCGTCGGCTACCGCCGCAAAAACTGGGAAGTCGCCCTCGAATGCCTCAACCTGCTGAACCGCGCCGACAACGACATCGCGTACTATTACGAAAGCCAGCTCACCACCGCCCCCCCGGTCGAGGACCGTCATGTGCATCCCATCGAGCCACGCATGCTGCGGGTGTCGGTGACGTGGCGGTTTTGAGGGGGCGAAGGTCGGCAAGTTTTTCAGCCAAGGCGGTCAATGCAATCGAATGCCTGAGGTGATCATCAGAAGTGTTTGATCAAATAGCCCAAGAAGACTCCGATGATGATCGAAGGGCCAACAAAACGAGCCGTCATGTAGAGCAGCCAATGCCCGTTGCTCTGATGCCTCCGAGCGACAAAGGGAGCAGATAGGATGTCCCCAAGGAACACGATGAGAAGGCCGGGACTCATGAGAATGAAGAACGCCCAAGATCTGAGTCCAAGCCTCTTCGACTGCTCAGAAACTAACTTGCGCCGATACTCATCTCGAGTCAGCGGAGCCATAAGCGTGCGAGATAAATGATACAGCCAAGAACCCCGATGACGACAATGGTCGCAACCACGTTTTCGAGCGGGATCACACTTTTGGATGGCTTCTCGTCAGGATTAGGCATGGCGCCTCACATTGGAGCAAACGTTGGTCTGTCAAAATCAGGTTTTCTGCTGGTTGGCATAGAGTGATTTCAGCAAAAACGCGTTCGGAGTTCAAGCCTTGTCTGCTACGGTTTTGGGCCTTAAAGGCCCATGGGAGTCCAGCCCAGGCTCGAAGAGCCTGGAATCTTGAAGGGAATGACCCCTGCACTCTGAAGGAGTGCAGGAGAACGTTCGCCGCGTCTCTCGCGCTCTTTCAGAGCGCCCGGTGTAGCTCGTGAAGATCCCAGGGTTTGCGTGGCTTTGCCACTTCAACCCTGGGCTGGATTCCCGGAGGCCTTCAGCCTTCTCGGGGTGCGATCAGGCGAAGCAAAGTCGTCCTCTCGCTCCGCGAGAGGAACGAGACGTGTGGGAGGCTGGGCGACGAACAAGCTCCAAGGCATTTCCCCTGCCTTGCTCACACGCGTCTTTGCCGCAGAGGGGCACAGAGGCAGAGAACGCCAAGTTTTCCTTCTGTCTTCCTCTCTGCGCTCTCGGCTCCTCCGCCCCTCAGCGGCAAAACCTTGGACGGGTACAGGCGGCGAGGGGTTGAGGTGTTCGCGAGAGCCTTTCGCTCATCTCGCGGAGCAAGATGGCGACTCTGCTGGCGCGTGCTTCGGAGGCTGGGATGGGTTTCGAACCCAACTCAGCTCACCAGGCTCATCTCCACCTGGCGTTCCTGGTCGTTGAGTCGATGCCGTGCCTGTTTTAGGCTGCGCCGCTTTTGCTGCCATGGAAAGACTGAGAACGGAAGACTCCCGCGTCCCAGCTCGTTCATGCTGGCGATGAAACATCTCACTCTCCTCTGCCTCCTGCTCCTCTCCACCTCCGTCCTCGCCCAGCACCCCGCTGCCGATGACACGGGCTTTGTGCCGCTTTTCAATGGCAAGGACCTCACCGGCTGGAAAACCACTGGCAACTGGCTCGTCGAGCCCGATGGCAGCGTCTCGCTGCATCCGCGTGAAGCCGAAAAAGGCTGGCAGCGCTACGACGCCTACCTTTCAACCGAAAAGCAGTATGGCGACTTCGTGCTCGATCTGGAATTCAAGATCAACGCCAAGGGCAACAGCGGCGTCTTCATGCGTGTCGGTGATTTGAAGGACCATGTCAAAAGCGGCTTCGAGGTGCAGATCCTCGACACCCACGGGCTTGAGAAGCCCGGCCACCACGACTGCGGCGGCATCGTCCACGGCACCGGCCCATCCAAAAACATGGTCAAACCCGCCGGCGAGTGGAATCGCTACACGATCACCGTCAAAGGCCGCAGCGTGAAGGTCGTCTTCAATGGCGAACAGGTCATCGACACCACCCTCGAAGCCATGAACATGGCCGACCGCCCCAATCTCGGCCACATCGGCTTCCAGGACGAGGCGCTGCGTGTGTGGTATCGCAACGTGCGGATCAAGGAGCTGAAATAGCGGATGCAGATCGTCCCGGAGGGACGCAAGAAATTAGCCGGTGGTGAAACCACCGGAATCCGTGTTGAGACAAACGTGCGCACTGAAAGGGCGCGACAAGGACCGTTGGAGCGAGAATCTTCGATGGATGCTTCTCGCGCCCTTTCAGGGCGCAGCATTCGATTGCGTGGTGAACCGGTGGTTGCACCACCGGCTAATTTCCGTGGTCCCTCCGGGACAGGAAGGAAAAGCCGCTCCCCATCGTTCACGCCACGCCATGAGATCGCTCTTCTTCCTTTCGTCATTCGCCATTCTGCATTCGTCCTTTTCGGCGCAGCCGAACGTCCTCCTGCTCATGTCCGACGACCTCGCGGCCACATTGGGCTGCTACGGGCATCCGCAGGCCCGAACGCCGAACCTTGATGCGCTGGCGAAACGCGGAGTCATCTTCAACAAGGCCTACTGCCAATTCCCGCACTGCAATCCTTCGCGTTCATCCATGATGACGGGCATGCGGCCGAACACCACACGGGTCACGAACAACGAGGACAACCTCTACAAGAACCATCCCGGCGTGCTGACGATGCCGCATCACTTCCGCCAGAACGGTTACGCCACGGCCCGCTGCGGCAAAATTTTCCATCTCGGCGTGCCGAGCGGCCTCGAAAGCATGGACGATCCGCAAGGCTGGGACTTTGGCACGCCTTTCCAAAGCGAGCTTCCTTTTCCGCCGGATCGCCAGAGCCTCGTGAAGGTGAAGCGCGGCAAGAAAGAAGGCCTCAGCTGGCAGGAAATCCCCGGCGATGACGATCAGCTCGTCGATGGCGTCTTTGCCAAAACCGCCATCGAATGGCTCGGCAAGCGTGAGAAGGAAAAGCCCTTCTTTCTCGCCGTCGGCTTTCACCGGCCTCATCTGCCGCTCGTGGCTCCGGCGAAGTATTTCGATCTGTATCCCTTCGAAAGCATCACGCTGCCCGATGCGCCCGCCGACGATGAAGCCGACATCCCCGAGCCTGCTCGCAACGGCGCGGTGCCCGGCTATGCGCTCACCGCCACGCCCGAGCAGCGCCGCGCCGCCATCCGCGCCTATCTGGCGTGCGTGAGCTACGTGGATGCGCAGGTCGGGCGTTTGCTCGAATCGCTCAAAGCCGCCGGGCTCGATGACAACACGATCATCCTCTTCACCTCCGACCACGGCTGGCATCTCGGCGAACACGGCTTGTGGCACAAACGCAGCCTCTTCGAAGAAAGCGCCCGCGTGCCCTTCATCCTCGCCACGCCCGGCATGAAGACCGCCGGCCAGCGCAGCGAGAGCCTCATCGAGCTCACCGATGTCTTCCCCACGCTCTGCGATTTGTGCGGCGTTTCATCGCCGAAGCAGCTCGAAGGCAAAAGCCTGCGTCCCTTCCTCGAAAACGCGTCCGCCGAGCTTCACGACGCGGCCTTCACGCAAGCCCGCCGTGGCAAAAACGCCGAGCACTGGGGTCGCACGATCCGCACCGCCCGCTGGCGCTGCACCGAATGGGATGAAGGCCGCAACGGCAT
>JBEIGR010000535.1:0-4108 GCA_040381795.1 Verrucomicrobiaceae bacterium
AGCTGGGCATCCACACCGAAAACCGGCCCCAGCGCCGCCTGCATTTGCGCGGTCGAATAATAGGAGGCCTGCAAGGCAAAGACGGACGCAGGAATGAGCTGCTCCAGCGGCGGGACGTCTTGCATCGTCGCTAGTCTGAGGGCGAAAGTCGTGGTCATGGTGTGAGTAGAATCAAAAGCCTGCCTTGACGCAAGTGTGATCAGCCGTTGCAGTATCCTGCAGCCACCCTCCCAACCTTGGATCTGCCTTGGTCGCTCAGAGGCCGGCGTGGGGCTTTGCCTGCACAAACTGCTGTGATCTCATGTCCACCTTCGCCTCGACACCTGAACCGCCCTACTACGCCGTCATCTTCACCTCGCAGCGCACGAAGGGCGATCAAGGCTATGGAGACATGGCGGATCGCATGATAGAGCTAGCCGCCGAGCAACCGGGATTCCTCGGCGTGGAAAGCGCACGTGGTGCTGACGGACTCGGCATCACCGTGTCGTATTGGGAGAGCACGCAGGCTATCGCCAACTGGAAAGCGAATGCGGAGCACCGCATTGCGCAGGAGACAGGCAAGGCTCAGTGGTATGCGGATTATAAGCTCCGCGTGGCGAAGGTGGAGCGGGCGTATGGGAAACCAATGTCGTGAACGCAATGACACGCGCGGCGGCAGCGTTTATCTGCCGCATGAAACAAGTTCTCGCCGTCCTATTTGTCCCTGCGGCCCTTTTCGCTGCCACTACGCCCGCACCGAAACCGAAGCCCGCATTCCAATACGAATCGGGTGACATCAAAGTCAGCATCCCCACGGCGGATGAGCCGCGCGTGAGGCAATTCGGCGTGGAGTCGATCAAGGCGGCGGTGAAGTATCTCGAAGACGGCGCGGTGTGCTGGGTGCGCGAAAAAAGCTGCGTGAACTGCCACACGACGGGGCCTTACCTCAGCGAGCGGCCCGCTTTGATCCCGCAACTCGGCCAACCGAGCGAGGAGATCGTGGCAGACTTCATCGAGTTCGTGCCGAAGGACATCAAAGAGGTGAAGGAGACGGCCACCAAGAGCGGCTACAAGCACATGCCGGGCGCGTTTTCGGCGGTGTGGCGTTCGCTGGGCCTCGCGGAGTGGGACAAGCATGTCACAGGCAAAACCTCTGAGCACACCGAGCGGTCGATTCGCGACATGTTTGAGCGCCAAGCGGCCAACGGAGCCTTCGTGAGCCATGGCGAGGTCGAAATCCCGCACATCACCACCGACTTCGAACTCTCGCTGCAAGCCGTGCGGGCCATCACTGCGGCTCCGGGATGGCTCGAGGGCCTCAAGGACGAAAAACTGCTCGAGAAGGTCGGAAAGCTCAAAAAACGGCTTCGCACCGCCGAGCTGAAAAATGACTGGGATCGCGTTTTGAGCCTCCAACTCGCCTTTTACTTGCCGGAGCTCGTTTCCGCCGAAAAACGGGCTGCGGCGCTGAAACTGCTCTGCTCCAAACAACACGCCGATGGCGGCTGGAGCACGCGGGACTTCTCCGCGCTGAACGACTGGCACTTTGAAGTGAGCGAAACCGTCCAAAAGCTCATCACCGGCCTGCCCGATGCCGCCAAGCCAGAAAGCGATGCCTACATGACCGCCTTTGCCATCGTATTGATGCGCCAAAGTGATATCCCAGCGAAGGATGAACGCGTTCAGAAGGCTGTGGCATGGTTGAAGAAGGAGCAGCGAGTCTCGGGCCGCTGGTGGATGCACTCGCTGTATCGCGGGAATTACCACTACATCACCTACATCGCGACGTGTCAGGCGCTGAAGGCGCTGGCGCTGTGTGAGGAACTGCCTGCGCTGGGTGCGGAGTAAGAAGCTAGGCCTCGCGAGACGTATTGCTCCTATGCCGCAACGACCATCACCCACGCCATTTCTTCGCCGGGACATCCTCGGCGGGTTGGGCAGTGTGGCGATGGCCTCGATGCTACGGGCGGAGCAGGGCTGGCAGCCGCCGAGCGGCCTGCCGGTGATCCCGCAGAGGGCGAAGCGGGTCATCTGGCTCTTCATGCGCGGCGGCGTGAGCCACATGGAGAGCTTTGATCCGAAGCCGATGCTCACCAAATACGCCGGCAAGTCCATCAGCGAGACGCCTTACGCGAGCGTGCAGGACCCGGAGAAACTCAAAAAAGTCCGCGTGGTCGTGGTGAACGATGCCAATGGCAAGCAGCGCAATGTGATCTATCCGCTGCAAACTGGTTACAAACGCTACGGCAAGTGCGGCGTGGAGATCAGCGACTGGTTTCCGCACATCGGATCGTGCGCCGATGAGATCGCCTTCATTCGCAGCATGTGGACGACCGATGACAATCATGGTGCGCAGGTGCAATTTCACAGCGGTCGGCACATGCTGGAACCCCGCGTGCCCACGCTCGGTGCCTGGGTGGCCTACGGGCTCGGCTCCATGACGGAGAATCTGCCATCCTTTGTGAATATGGGCCCGCGTTACTTCGATGTGCGTGATGGTCACTACCTCGGTCCCGCCTACGACGCCGTAAACCTGAAGGTCGATCCGAAGAACCCGCTCACCTTTGCCTCGCCGGAGTTTCAGATTGGAAAAGGGGAACAGGCTGCACAGTTCGATCTCATCCACCGGCTCAACAGTCTCGCCGCCGAACAGTATCCGGGGGACAAAACGCTCGCCGCCCGCGTGAAGAGCTACCAACTCGCCTTCAACATGCAGACCGCCGTGCCGGAGACGATGAATCTCGATAGCGAGAGCGCCGAGACGAAAAAACTCTACGGCTTCGATAACAAAGTGGCGGGTCCCTTTGCGCGACAACTCCTCGTGGCGCGTCGCCTAGCCGAGCGTGGCGTGCGTTTCATCCAGATTCAGCATGGCGATGGGGCCGCGGGCGCATGGGACTCGCACTCGGGCCTGAAAAAGAATCACACCAGCCTCGCGCAGCAGGTGGATCAGCCCATCAGCGGCCTGTTGAAGGATCTCAAGCAGCGTGGCATGCTGGATGACACGCTCGTGGTCTTCGCCACCGAATTTGGCCGCACGCCCGGCACGCAAGGCAGCGACGGACGCGACCATCATCCGTATGGCTTCAGCGCGTGGATGGCCGGTGGTGGCATCAAGGGCGGCACGATTCATGGCGCGACGGATGAACTCGGCTTTCACCCCATCGAGCACCCGCATTACGTCACCGATGTGCATGCCACCATTTTGCATCTCCTCGGCCTGAACCCCCACCAACTCGAAATCCCCGGCCGCAAGCGACTGGAGCGCGACTTTGGGCATGTCATCCGGGAAATCATCGCGTAGTGCCCCCTCTCCATGAAACGGCTCACCACGCTCCTCGCCCTCACTGCAACGATCACCTTTGCCACGGATCATCCCGACACATCGGGCTGGAAGAATTTGTTCGCCGCCGATCTCTCGAACGCGTTAGATGCCTCCGGCTGGCAGTTTGACGGCAAAGAACTCGTGGCGAAGAACCATGACACGCTCTGGACGAAGGAGTCGTATGGCGATTTCATCCTCGATCTCGAGTTCAAGGTGGCGAAGGAGTCGAACAGCGGCGTCTTTCTGCGCAGCGGCGACGTCAATAACGTGCTCGCCGCGCTGGAAATCCAGGTCCACGAAAACGCTGACGGCAGCAAGTATGGCATGCTCGGCGCGATCTACGACGCCATGCCGCCCTCAAAGACCGCAGGCAAGCCCGTGGGCGAATGGAATCGCTACACGATCACCTGCAAAGGCCCGCAAGTGACGATCGTGCTCAATGGCGAAACCATCATCGACGCGAACCTCGACAACTGGCCCGAGATCGGCAAGAACCCCGATGGCACGGCGAACAAGTTCAAGAAAGCGCTCAAGGATTTCGCCCGCACCGGCCCGATCGGTCTCCAAGGGCTCCATGGTAAGGCGCAGGCCCCGGTGTGGTATCGGAGTCTGAAGATCAAGGCGCTGGAGTAAGCTCAAGCGATCAGCTTATCAATGACCTGCCCGCCGAACTGGCTGAGCTGCTTGAAGCGGCCGGCGTGGTAGAAGGTGAGCTTGTTGTCGTCGAGGCCGAGGAGGCGCAGGAGGGTGACGTGGAAGTCGCGGACGTGGGCTTTGCCTTCCACGGCGGTCATGCCGAGGTCG
>JBEIGR010000536.1:0-4103 GCA_040381795.1 Verrucomicrobiaceae bacterium
CCAATAGTGTTTCCGGCAATGTGGTCACGCTGCCCCAAACCATCGCCGTGGCTCCGGCGACACCGCCGACGATCTGGCCCGGCAATGACGCTCCCACCGTGAAGATCACGAACGTAGACAGCAGTGCGGCACCCGCCGTGCCCATCGCCCCGCTTGATCTCGCCGCCGATGTCGGTGTTTCGACGAATGGAGCCAGCACCGTGACCATCCAGACCACGAACTTCCCCACCAATGGCGTCGTCCAAGTGCGTGCCGCACCCAAGTTTGGCACGGCGGCGTGGACCACCGCCGTGTTTCAAAGCGGCGATGCCACCTCTGCCAACTGGACGGCCACGGTGACCTTCTCCACGGGCTTCACCACGCTTCAGGCTCGGGCGACGGTGCCTTAAGACAAGCATTGCCTATAAACTCAAATCGCCGCTGAAGTCGCTCGGCATGCGCCAATCGCCGCGAGGGGAGAGGGCGACGGTGCCGACTTTGGGGCCGTCGGGCATGCTGGAGCGTTTGAACTGGTTTTGAGCGAAGCGCTTGAAGAAGACGGTGAGCCATTTGGCGATCACAGCGGGCTTGTGACAGCCTTTGAAGGCGATTTCGGCGAGCCACTGGATCTTCGTGGCCTCGCTGCCGTGGCGGACGAAGTGGAAGAGGAAGAAGTCGTGCAGTTCGTAAGGTCCGATGGTGTCCTCGGTCTTCTGCTTGAGCGATTTGTCGTCGTTGAGCGGCAGCAGCTCGGGCGTGATCGGCGTGTCGGCGATGTCGCGCAGGACGTCGCCCGCTTTGGCGGCGAAGGGACCTTCGGCGCACCATTCGATGAGGTAGCGCACGAGCGTTTTCGGCACACCCGCATTCACATGATACATGGACATGTGGTCGCCATTGAAGGTACACCAGCCCAGCGCGGCCTCGGAGAGATCGCCCGTGCCCACAACGATGCCGCCGGTCTTGTTGGCGAGGTCCATGAGGATCTGGGTGCGCTCGCGGGCCTGCGAGTTTTCGTAAGTGGCATCATGCACGGACTCGGCGTGACCGATGTCCTTGAAGTGCTGACGCACGGCGTCGTTGATCGAAATCGTGCGCAGCTCGATGCCGAGGGCTTCGGCGAGCTTTTCGGCATTGCCACGCGTGCGTTTGGTCGTGCCAAAGCCAGGCATCGTGACGGCGAGGATTTTGCACGAGGGCAATTTCGCGCGTTTCACCGCGTCGAGCATCACCAGCATGGCGAGCGTGGAATCGAGACCGCCGGAGAGGCCGATGACAGCCGTCTTGGAATGCGTCTGTCGGAGGCGGCGGGCCAGCGCGGTGCTTTGAATGGCGAAAATCTCTTCGCACACGGCATTTCGATCCTCCTTGGCATGCGGCACAAAGGGATGCGGTGTGAGCGGGCGACGCAGGGTGGCGTCTTTGATTTTTATTTCGCGTCCCTCGAAGTCAAAGTAACGCATGCGGGGCACCAGCAGGCATGGCTCATCACGGAAGCAGGCGCTTCGCTGACGCTCATGCACGAGATGTTCGATATCGATATCAGCGATCACGACCTCGGTTCCGAAGTTGAACCGCTTGGATTCGGCCAGCATGCCGCCATTCTCCGCAATCATGCAGTGCCCGGAATAGATCACATCCGTCGAAGATTCCCCCGGACCCGCCCCCGCATACACATAGGCGGCCAGGCAGCGGGCGGACTGCTGCGCCACGAGACTCCGACGATAAGCGGCCTTGCCCAAAAGCTCGGTGCTGGCGGATGGGTTCACGATGATCGTGGCTCCAGCGAGGGCGAGCTGGCCGGACGGCGGATTCACGGTCCAAAGATCCTCGCACAATTCGACGCCAAATGTGCAACGTGGAGCATTCCATAGCGAGAAGAGCAGGTCCGTGCCCACCGGCACCCCCGTGGCAATATCGCCCAGGCGGGTTGTGGTTGCAGCCAGCGTGCCTGCGGGGGAGAACCAGCGCCGCTCATAAAACTCGGCCGAATTTGGCAGGAAGCTTTTCGGCACCAAACCATGCACCGTGCCTCCAAAGACAACCGCAGCAGCATTGTAGAGACGGTTTTCGATCTCGATCGGTAACCCGACGATGCAAACCGCCGCGAGATCGTGCGTGGCATCGCAAAAGGCCATCAAAGCGTCCAATGCCTGCTTTTGCAGCGCCTGCGTGTGAAACAAATCACCGCAGGAGTAGCCGGTGAGGCTGAGTTCGGGAAACACAATCACGCGGCAGCCTTCGCTCGCGAGTCGGGAAGCCTCTTTGGCCATGATGACGGCGTTTTTGCCCGGATGACCGAGCACCAGTTCCGGCGAGACGGCGGCGACACGGACAAAGCCGTGCGATTCACGGATTTCGGCGGCGGTAGGCTGGCGGGCAGGCATGGGGCGCGAGGCTAGCACGGCTTTGGCACGCCTGCACAGGAGGAATCACGGCTCGCGGCGCAGCTGCGGAGCGGCAGGAGAGAGCAGGCTGGCCAGGGTGATGCCGAGGATATCAGCCACGAGATCCCTCCAATCACAGGTGCGGGCAGGAAACCATGCCTGACTATACTCTTCCGCCGCCACGATCACCGCGATGACGATGGAGCCGGTCAGCAAGCGGACTGGGCCGAGATGAAGGCGATGGTGATTCAGTGCGATATTCGTGACCCAGGCGAGGAGGCCCATGAGCGCGAAGTGCAGGACCTTATCGAGATGGGGCACGGAGGCCATCCAGCGAAAGAACTTCGGGTGCAGCCGCATATCCGCCGCATAGATGATGAGGGCGACGGCAAAGAAGATGAGAATGAATGGCAACCGGCGGAGCATGTCGCAGCCATGCTAAGTGGTGATGCCGTGCCGGACAGGGAAAAGCCGTGCTTCACCTCGAATTCACCGTGTCTTTGCCAAGGCGTGGTGGCTCGTTAGCATGCGCCACCCTTTCATGAATGACTCCCCTGCCCCACTCCAGCCCGCCGTGTTCTTTGACCGCGATGGCGTGGTGAACGTCTCACCGGGCGATGGCTATGTTTTGAAGCCGGAGGACTTTCATCTGAGCCCCGGCATCATCGAAGCGCTCGCGATTTGCCATCAGCGGGGCTTCAAACTCATCCTCGTGACCAGCCAGCAAGGCGTGGGCAAAGGTCTGATGAGTCAGCAGACGCTGGATGATATCCATGCTTCGATGCAGAAGTCACTCACACCAGCCGGGGCGGCGTTCGATGGGATCTACTCCTGCACACATCTCTCCGGCACCTGTTCCTGTCGCAAACCGAGTCCTGAAATGATCCTGCAAGCTCAACGCGAGCATGGCATCAACCTCGCCCGGAGTTGGCTCGTCGGTGATCATGATCGCGACATTAAAATGGCGGTGAATGCCGGTGTGCCGAAAACGATCCGCATCCTGAGCCATCATGAGCCAGCCATCACGGCGACTCATACGCTGGAGTCCACCGAAGAGCTGGCCGCGCTGCTGGCGGAGGTGCTTTGAGGCTTTACACCCCATTCAGCACCATGCCGCGCAGGGCGCTGGAGGACATCATGGGTTGCAGCAGGGCAATGCCAGCGCGGATTTTGGCGGGGGCGGTAAGGGCGGGATTGCTGACGATGATGACATCGGTGGCCAGCGGGGCGAGCGGGGCGACGTTGGCGAAGGCTTTGAGCAGCGGCGAGGCATCGAGGATGATCCAATCGACCTGCGAGCGGGCGCGGTCGATCCAGGTGCGGTAGCCGTCGAGCAGTTCATTGGTGGCATGAGCGGGCAGATCGCGACCGGGCAGCAAGAAGAGATTGGTGTGGCTGTAGCGCAGCGCCTCCAGATCATTGGCCCAGGCTTCAAAGCCACGCGTGCGGGGGAACCACTCATGCAAGGTGGGTGAGGAGGGATTGCACTCCATCATGAAGACACTGCGGCCCTGATGGCAAAGCGCAGCGGCGAGGGTTGAGGCGACGAGCGTCTTGCCCTCGCGAGGCTCGGCGCTGGTGATGAGGATGACGCCACCGCTGCTGCCACGAGAGGCGGCCTGCCGCTCCAGTGTGCCAGTGAGATGATGCAGCGCACTGCTGGCCCCAATGGGCTCCGGCTTGAGGAGCTGGGCGAGGATGGACTCAGGCGAGTTCGCACGCACGTAAGGCAGGCGG
>JBEIGR010000537.1:0-4091 GCA_040381795.1 Verrucomicrobiaceae bacterium
GGCGGAAGAAGGCTCGCCACTGCTTAGCGACATGTTTGCCACCTATCTGCACGACCTGAACCCGAAGATCATCCAGTTCACGGAGACGATCGGCCTCCAGTGGTATGGCCTCGCGTATGTGACGGGCTTTTATCTGACCTACCTCGTGATGAAGTTTCTAGCTCGCCGAGGACTCTCGCAGATCGCCGAGAAAGATGTCGGGGATTTCATCACCGGCGTGGCCTTGTTTGGCGTCCTTTTGGGTGGGCGTCTTGGCTTTATGCTGTTGTATAACTTTGACGAGGTTATCCAGCGGCCATGGACGATCATCTATATCTGGCAAGGTGGCATGGCCAGCCACGGTGGCATCGCGGGAGTGGCTCTCTACTGCCTCTGGTATGCGCGGAAGCATCGCATCTCATGGACGGGCATCGGGGATACGCTGGTGTGCGGAGCCCCCCTCGGCATCTTTCTGGGTCGTATCGCCAATTTCATCAATGGAGAGCTCTTTGGCCGGGTGACGACGGTGCCATGGGCCATGAAATTTCCCACCGAGCTGCTGCATGAGGATTTCGTGAAGCAGGGCGGGGAACTGCCCCCCATGCCGGACTACCTCCAGCACAGCCCTGACATCATCGCCTGGTTTGAGCAGCATCGCGGTGGGCGGCCTGAGTTGGAGGCGATCCTGCATCCACGGCATCCCTCGCAGCTCTATGAGGCATTTGGCGAAGGATTACTCCTCACGCTGGTGCTGCTCTGGATCCGCGTGAAATGGCCCAAAATGCCGCATGGCATCATCTCGGGGTTGTTTTTCATTTTGTATGCCGTGGTGCGCATCGCCCTCGAAGGCGTGCGGCAGCCGGATAGCGGCTCTTCCATGATCATGGGCCTCACGAAAGGGCAGTTTTTTTCCACCTTCATGATCGCCGCAGGCCTGGCCTTCATCCTGATCGGCTGGCTACGCCGTGAGAAGGCGGGCTCTGAGCGGTGATGAGTCGTTGTCTTCGTGCCACCCCTGCCCGAATGCCAGCTCATCTCCATCCAAGGTGCCCGCGAACTCGGCATCATGCACCTCGCATCAGGGAGGAAGAAAGAGTGATGAGAAAACGGGATCACTGCCCACTCTGAAGTTCTGCCGCTCTGAAGTTACACTCCCCGTCTCGCAGCGTCAGCGGCTCTCCCAGTCTCAAAGTCTTGCGCCCCGCCGATTGTCGATCTGTCTATGGGCGATCGTCTTCGTCGCGCTCCGCGTCCTACGGCCCCCATAAATCCCCGGACGACCACGCCGCCCCGCTGTTCCACTGGGCCAT
This sequence comes from Verrucomicrobiaceae bacterium, assembly GCA_040381795.1. Lineage (GTDB taxonomy): Bacteria > Verrucomicrobiota > Verrucomicrobiia > Verrucomicrobiales > Verrucomicrobiaceae > Prosthecobacter. The sequence goes on from JBEIGR010000537.1 coordinate 1,290, forward strand.
CAGCCAGCCCTCCGGGGAAAAAGGTTCATCCCCAGGCTCGGCACCGCCCATCGGCGACTCCGCCGCGCCATTCTTTCTTCCAGAGGCACCGTCCTCCGCGAAAAAGATACTGTCCTCCGCCGCTGAGAAATCATCCTCCACGAAAAAGATACCGTCCTCCGGGAAAAAGTTTCCGCCCCTTCCCAACCTCTCCGAGCGCCCCCAAGGAGAGAGACTTGCCAAGTCAGCTCTTCTCAAAGTCCCCCAGTCTCCATGTCTTGCCTTTCAGGTCGTTCCCTGCTTGGATCGCCCTCTCCCTTCATGGCCGTCAAAAAATCTGAACTTTACTCCTCCCTTTGGGCCTCGTGTGACGAGCTGCGCGGCGGGATGGATGCCTCGCAATACAAGAATTACGTTCTCGTCCTGCTCTTCATCAAATACGTCAGCGACAAGTATGCCGGGAAGGAATACGCGACCATCACCGTGCCGCCGGGGGCCAGCTTCGCGGACATGGTGGCGCTGAAGGGGAAAAAGGACATCGGCGACCGCATCAACAAGGAGATCATCGCCCCGCTGGAGAAGGCGAATGAGCTTTCCTTCGGCGGCATCGACTTCAATGAGACCTCACTGCTCGGCACCGACAAGGAGATGGTCGAGAGGCTCACCAACCTCATCGCCATCTTCGAGAATCCGGCGCTCGATTTCTCCAAGAACCGCGCCGATGGCGATGACCTCCTTGGCGATGCCTACGAGTACCTCATGCGGCACTTCGCCACTGAGAGCGGGAAGAGCAAAGGCCAGTTCTACACCCCGGCGGAGGTCAGCCGCATCATCGCACGCATTCTCGGCATCCGGGAGGCGGAGACGACGAACGCCACCACCGTCTATGACCCCACCTGTGGCTCCGGCTCCCTGCTGCTGAAGGTCGGCGACGAGGCCGCACATGGGAAGAACCCAGGCGTCACCGTCACCCTGCACGGGCAGGAGAAGGACGTGGCTACTACCGTGCTGGCCCGCATGAACATGATCCTCCACGACTACGGCACCGCCGAGATCAAAGGAGACGGCCAGAGCACCCTCGCCCGGCCCTGGACGGAAAACGGCGTGCTGAAGACCTTCGACTATGTCGTGGCAAATCCGCCCTTCAGTGACAAACGCTGGTCCACCGGCTTTGACCCGGCGGAGGACGAGTTCGGGCGGTTTGAGGGCTATGGCATCCCGCCCGCGAAGCAGGGTGACTTCGCCTACCTCATCCACATCCTGCGCAGCTTGAAGAGCACGGGGAAAGGGGCCTGCATCCTCCCGCATGGCGTGCTCTTCCGGGGGAATGCGGAGGCCGTCATCCGGCGAAATCTCGTCCAGCGCGGTGTCATCAAAGGCATCATCGGCCTGCCGGCGAATCTGTTTTACGGCACCGGCATCCCCGCCTGCATCGTCGTGCTCGACAAGGAAGGCGCAGCGCAGCGGAAGGCCATCTTCATGATGGATGCCAGCAAGGGCTTCATGAAGGACGGCCCGAAGAACCGCCTCCGCGAGCAGGACCTGCACAAGATCGTCGATACCTTCACCCGCCAGGACGAGAGCGATCCCCGCTACGCCCGCCTCGTGCCCGTCAGCGAGATCGCCGACCCGAAGAACGACTACAACCTCAACCTCCCGCGCTACATCGACAGCACCGAGCCGGAGGACCTCCAGGACATCGACGCCCACCTGCGCGGCGGCATCCCCGACCGCGATCTGGATGCCCTCGGCCACTACTGGAAGATCATGCCCGGCGTGCGCTCCGCGTTGTTTGAGACGCTCAGCCCCGGCTATTCCGCCCTCCGCATTCCGACTTCCGAAATCAAAGCCACCATCTTTGCCCATGCCGAGTTCACCGCCTTCACGGCGGAGGCCAAGAAGCTCTTCACCCAGTGGCAGACCGCCAACCTCCCGCTGCTCAAAGGCTTCACCAAGGACGGCCATCCGAAGGCCCTCATCGAAACCATCGCCGAGGACCTGCTGGCCACCTTCAAAGCCGCGCCGCTGCTGGATGCCTACGACGTGTATCAACACCTCATGGACTTCTGGGCGCAGACCATGCAGGACGACTGCTACCTCATCGCCGCCGATGGCTGGGTGGCACGCACCTACCGAATCCTAGAGATAGATAAAAAGGGCCGCACCCGGGACAAAGGCTGGGCCTGCGACCTGCTGCCGAAGAGTTTCATCGTTGCCCGTTACTTTGCCAAAGAGCAAGCCGCCATCCAGGCCCGGCAGGCCGAGATTGAGGCCACCACCGCCGCCTTGGCGGAGCTGGAGGAGGAGCGTGGCGGCGAGGGAGACGATCAATACCTCGGAGCGCTCGACAAGATCGCCAAAGCCGAGGTGAATGCCCGGCTGAAGGAGATCAAAGGCGATAAAGACGCCAAAGAAGAGGCCGCCGTGCTCCAGCAGTGGCTCAAGCTCAACGCCGACGAGGCCGAGCATAAAAAGGCTCTGCGCGAGGCCGAGGCCGCGCTCGATCTCCTGGCCTACGAGAAGTATCCGCAGCTCAGCGTGACGGAGATCCAGACCCTCGTCGTGGACGACAAATGGCTCGCCACCCTCGCCGCCGCCGTGCAGGGCGAGCTGGACCGCGTCTCCCAGACCCTCACCGGCCGCATCCGCCAGCTCGCCGAACGCTACGCCACCCCGCTGCCACAGCTCACCGATGAAGTGGCCGCGCTGGCCGCGAAAGTGGACGGACACCTCAAACGAATGGGAGCCAAGCTATGAACTCACCGATGAATTTCGAGCAACTCGTCACACTTTGTCAGCAGACGCATGAGGAAATCCAGAAAA
>JBEIGR010000538.1:0-4080 GCA_040381795.1 Verrucomicrobiaceae bacterium
AGTCTTGCCTTTAAGGGGGGCGAGGCTCGCGTCTTTTTCAGTGTAGATTTTGGCGGGCATTAGTGTGGTCTGGTTTAAGGGGCGGCGATACTGGTTCATAGCCCCCGAGGGGTCAACCGCCTTTTTCCCAGCCCTCCGGGGTGCACAAAGCGAGTCTGTGCCTTTCGATACCGGCAAATTCGCCTCGCCCTCATCCCGTGCGAGAGAGGGCAATACACCCTACGCAGCCTGCGTTTTGAAAGCATGCGTCCGTTCCTTTTGCCGAGTCTTCTAGGCCTTCCGTGGCTTTCTCTCGCAGCTCTCGATTTCCCCTCCACGCAGCCCGTGGAGCCGCAAAACGCCGCGAAGACCTTCCATGTGCTCGACGGCTTCGAGATGCAGCTCATCGCCGCAGAGCCGCTCGTCACCGATCCCGTCGCCATCACCTACGATGCCGATGGCCGCGCCTACGTGTGCGAGATGAACGACTACCCCTACACCGACAAGGCCGCGCACAAGCCCAGTCAGGAAAACCCCACCGATGCTCACATTGGCAAGGTGCGCCTGCTCACCGACACCGATGGCGACGGCACCTTAGACAAGGCCACCGTCTTCGCCGACGGCCTCTCGTGGCCCACCGGGGCCGCGTGCTGGAAAGGCGGCATCTTCGTCACTGCCACGCCGGACGTTTGGTATCTCAAGGACACGAATGACGACGGCGTGGCCGATGTGCGGCAAAAAGTCTTCACCGGCTTCAAAAAGCTCAACGTGCAGGCCGTCATGAACAACCCCATCTGGGGCCTCGATCACCGCATCTACATCGCCGGTGGCTCGAACGGCGGCGAAATCCAGCGCGTGCCTGGCAGCGAGAGTGTCATGCCGTTGCCGAAGGACTTCAAACCGCTGCCCATCAAGCGAAATGACTTCTCCTTCGATCCCAGCACCGGCGATGTGCGCCTCGAAAGCGGCGGTGCACGCTTCGGCAACACCTTCGATGATTGGGGCAACCGCTTCCTCTGCAACATCCGCAATCCCTGCCAGCATGTCGTCCTGCCGTATCGCTACCTCGCGCGGAATCCGTATCTCGTCGTCCCCAGCGCCCTGAACGATTGCGCTGAGGCGGGCGACCAGCTCCCCGTCTATCGCACCAGCCCGCCCGAGCCCTGGCGCGAGTTCCGCGCGAAGCGCTGGGTGCAGGAAGGCAGCCACCTGCCGAAGAGCGAGCTCGTCGGTGCCGGCGTTGTCACTTCATCCAGCGGCATCACCGTCTATCGCGGCGATGCATATCCGAAAGAGTATCGCGACTTCGCCTTCGTCGCCGACGTGGCCGGCAATCTCTTCTACCGCATGAAGCTCGTCCCCGACGGCGTCACCTTCAAAGCCGTGCAGGTCGATGGAAACAAAAACTTCTGCACCAGCGACGACCTCTGGTTCCGCCCCGTCAATTTCGTCAACGCCCCCGACGGCTGCCTCCACGTCTGCGACATGTGTCGCGAGGTCATCGAGCACCCCTGGAGCATCCCTGATGACATCCACGCCGTCGTCGATCTCCTCCGCGGCCGCGACAAAGGCCGCATCTGGCGCCTGGCTCCCCGAACTGTAGTCCCGCCTTTAGGCGGTTCAGACAATGCGCCGGCTAAAGCCGGGACTACACTACGCAGCACACCCAAGCTCAGCACGGCAACTACTCAAGACCTCGTCGCCCTCCTCGACCACCCCAACGCCTGGCACCGCGAAACCGCACAACGCCTGCTGTTTGAGCGGCAGGACAAAGCCGCCGTGGAGCCGCTGCGCGAGTTGGTGAAGAGCGGGAAGACGGCGCAGGGGAAAGTGTGTGCCTTACATTCTTTAGAGGCGCATTCTGCGTTGAACCTTGAGGTGTTGGATGTCGCTGCGCGTCTATTGAATGGACCCGTGGCTGAAGCGGCGGCAGAACTTTACGAACCGTTTATTCCAAAACTCAAATGGGAGGGCGACCTCAGGCAAGACGCTTCAAAGCTCACCTTCGCTCAACTGGTCGCCAACGCCGAAAACCGCGTGGCCATAAAGGCTTTGTTTTCCATGCGGGATCTGACCGGAGCCTCACAAGATGGGTATCCAGGCAGTTTCTGGAGCGAAGCGATGCAACGCGGCTCATCCGGTGACTCTTGGTTTCAGACCATGGCCCTGTGTATTGCGGCTGACCGTGCTGACGTTCTTCTCGTGCCTTTGTTGTTCAATGGCCGTGGTTTAGAGAGAGCCGAAGTTGAAGCCTATGTTTCGCAGCTTGCCGGGCTGGTAGCTGCCAAGGGCAACAAATCCACCCTCGGCGTGATCATGACTGCTTTGAGCAAAGATGGCTTTCCAAGCCGCATCAGATCTCGGGTGCTTCAAAAAATGCTTCCGCACGCGACCAGGTTGTCCATCTCGCTTGCAGCAATGTCCTCCAATGAGGTCACTGCGGCCCGCCTTCGTGAAATCGGCAACCAAGCTCTCGCAATCGTCGTCGGCTCCCATTCTTCAGAAGAGAAGGCACTCGCAATTTCGGTCGTTGTCGCTCTTGCACCTTTGGAACAGGTATTTGGAGTGATTTTCTCGCTGCTAGCACCGTCGCAGCCGCAAGATCTCCAACTCGCCGCCCTCGAAGCACTCGGCAGCTACCGCGAGCCGGCCGTCGCCGACATCCTCATCGACGCGTGGCCTAAGATGACGCCGGCGCTTCGTGACAAGGCCACCACGATCCTGCTCTCGCGCACCGATCGCATCGCAAAGCTGCTGGATGCCATCGGGGCGAAGAAGATCACGCCCGCGCAGCTCAGCGTCGCTGCGAAGGCGACGCTCGGACGGCAGAAAACGCCCGCGTTGGCCGAACGCATCGCCAAACTCATCGGCGATGGTTCTTCGACGAACCGGAAGGCAGTTATTGAGAAGTATCTCACGGCGATGGGGATCAAGGAGCGGGACTTGCCAAGTCCCGGCGGGGCTAAGCTAGCCCCTCTCCTTGCCGGAGAGACCACCCGCGGCTCCAAAATCTATGAAACCGCCTGCATGGTCTGCCACAAGTTCGCGGACAAGGGCAACGACGTCGGTCCGCACCTCGGCACGATCAAGGCGTGGACCGCCGAGCAGCTCGTCACGAACATCCTCGACCCGAATCGCGAGGTCTCGCCGAACTTCAGCCTCTACCTCGTCGAGACCAACGACGGCCGCACCTTGAGCGGCCTCATCGCCAGCGAGACCGCGGGCAATCTCACCCTCAAACGCGCCGATGGCGGCACGGACACCGTCTTGCGCAGCGAGATCAAATCCCTCACCAGCCCCGGCATCTCCCTCATGCCCGAAGGCCTCGAAGCCGCGATCTCGCCTCAGCAGATGGCGGATCTCATCGCGTATCTGAAGGCACCGTGAGGCCTGATGAATGGCCGCAAAAGATCGCAAGGACCGCAAAAAAGTCAGAGAGTTCTATTTTGCGTTCTCTGCGAACTTTTGCGGCCATTCCTTCCCTTGAGAAACATCACAGAGCATGTTCTTCCTTCCCGCATGATCCGCTTCGTCCTCTCGCTCTATCTTCTCACGCTCTCCTGCGCGGCGCAGGGATTGCCGCCGGTGTTTGAAAAGTGGGCGGCGGACCAGAAGACGGTCGGGAACATCCATGTCACCTTCCAGCAGGTGCGCACCACGCCCGCTCTGAAGGAGCCCGCGAAGAGTGAAGGCCGCTTTTGGAAGATGCAAGATGGCCGTTTTCGCTGGGAACTCGGCTCTCCACCCACCACGATCATGATCTTCAATGGCGAAAAAGGCTTCCTCAAGGAGGGCAAAGACGCCGCTTGGCAGGAACTGAACCCCGACGACCGCCGCGCCCGCTCCTGGATCAAGTTTCTCAGTGGTCGGGAGATGGACACCGCCTCGCTCACGGCGAATTTCAGTGTCAAAGTCACCCAGCAGGAGGCGAAGTTTGCCACGATCACGCTCGTCCCGAAGCCGCTGCTGGTGAAAAAGCATCTGAGGCAGATCGACATGCAGATCGAGCCCGGCGGCAAACGCATGTACCTCCTCCGTATCATCCAGGGAGACGGCTCCACGCTGACCCTGACCTTTGGCGAGCCGAAACCCGCGAAGGCG
>JBEIGR010000539.1:0-4071 GCA_040381795.1 Verrucomicrobiaceae bacterium
CGGCCAGTCCTTCGCTGGTAAGGCATCTTTGAAGCTCCCCATTTTCCTTTTTGAGCAAATAGCTCGCGGTGGTTGTGAGAGCAGCATTCGCGGGCTAACAGGAAAAGGTCTGTACACCTCATGAAGTTTCCTTTTCTCTGTCTTCTCGCCACGCTTTCGCTCGTGCTGGTGGCCTGCGATGCGAAGAAGCCAGCCGCGACACCTCCGGTAGCTGTCGCAGCCGCCAAACCGACCACGATGATCCGTGGCAAAACCGCGAAGGCTGAGGAGCACGTCTTCCCGCGCTTTCTGCGTGTCACCGGCCAGCTCGCGGCCAAAAGCGATGCCATCGTGGCTGCGGATACGATGGGAAAAGTCGTCGAAGCCAGCGTGGAGCGAGGTTCGGTGGTCAAAGCAGGTGATGTGCTCGCACGACTCGATGAACGGCAGCCGAAACTAGCTCTCGCCGAAGCCAGCGCCGCAGTGGATGTCGCTAAGACACGCCTCGCCCTCGCCAAGCATGAGCAGGCCCGCAACCAACCGCTCGCTGAGAAAAAGGCCATCGCCGATGCCGACTACCAGCGCCTGCTCACCGAAGTCGTCGCACGCGAAGCGGAAGTGACCGCGAATACCGCACGGCGGGATCTCGCCCAAAAAATGCTCGACGATTGTGTGATCCGCACGCCTTTCGCTGGCGTCGTCGCGGAGCGCATGGTCGAGGCGGGCGAATACGTGGCCCCAGGTGCTCCAGTGGCTCGCGTGGTGGAAAGCGGCACGCTGCGGCTAGTGCTCAATATTCCCGAGACTGAGGTCGCTGCGCTGGCGGTGGGTCAAAAAATCGAATTTACGACGGCAGCTTATTCAAAGCGCCTCTTTACCGGCAAGCTCCAGCACATCGGTGCGGCGATGCGGGAGGTGTCACGCGACCTCGTCGTCGAGGCCTTGGTGGAAAACGCGGACCACACGCTGCGCCCCGGCTTCTTTTGTGACGCACGCATCCTGCTGCGTGAGGAGAAGGCCATCGCCGTGCCCGAAAAAGCACTGCGCATCGAGGGCTCTCGCCGAAAAGTCTTCGTCATCGAAAAAGACAACACCCTGAGTGAGCGACTCGTCGAGATCGGCGAAGGGCGTGACGGCTTCACGGAGATACGTCGAGGAGTCAGCCTCCATGAAACCGTCTTGGCCGAGCCGAGCCTCGATGCCACCGACGGCGCCTCCTTCCAGCCAGCCCCTTGATTCTTCCTCCGCACGCACATGCAATGGCTCGCTGAAATCTCCGTCAAACGCCCCGTGCTCGCCAGTGTACTGATCTTGGTGCTCGTGGTCATCGGTGTGCTGGGTTACACGCGGCTGCCGGTGGACCGTTTTCCCAAAATCGAATTCCCCACGGTCAGCGTGGTCACACGCCTGCCCGGTGCCACGCCGAAGGAAATGGAAACGGAGGTCACCGACAAGATCGAAGAGGCCGTGAACACCGTCGCGGGCATCGACGAACTGCGGTCCATTTCGAGTGAAAGCATCTCACAGGTGCTGATCACCTTTGTGCTGGAAAAAAACATCGACGTGGCGGCGCAGGAAGTGCGTGACCGCATCGCTCGCATCATCCCCGACCTACCCGACGATGCCGATGCGCCGATCATTGAGAAGCTCGATCCTGATGCCGCACCGGTTTTGAACCTGGCGCTGGTCGCTGAACGCCCTGTGCGTGAGATCACCGAATTCGCGGACAAGGTGCTGCGGCGACAACTGGAGAGCGTTCCCGGCGTGGGACAGATCACCCTGCTCGGCGGAAGGCTGCGCCAGATCAATGTGTGGCTCGATCCGATGCGGCTGCGCTCCTTTCAAATGACCGCGCCAGAGGTCCACCGGGCCCTGGCCACGCAGAATGTGCAGATCCCCGCCGGAACCGTCAAAAATGCCGCCAGCGAAACGGGATTTCGCGTTTTGGGCAAAGTCACGAGCATCGAAGAGATCGGTAACATCATCGTGCGTGAAGCCGCAGGCGGCATGGTGCGTGTGCGTGATGTGGCCCGCGTGGAAGACGGCGCGGAAGAGCAGATCACCGTGGCCCGTGACAATGGCGTGGCTTCCGTGGTGCTCTCGGTGCGCAAGCAGAGCGGCACCAATACCGTGGCCGTGGTGGATGCGGTGCAGGCCAAGCTCGACGAGGTGAAAACCTTTCTCCCTGCTGGCTACAAGGTGCAGGTCGTGCGGGATACCTCCCGCGTCATCCGCACCAGCGTGCATGCAGTGAAGGAGCATCTCGTCCTCGGAGCCATTTTCGCCGCCATCGTCGTTTTGATCTTCCTGGGGAATCTGCGTGCCACGGTGATCTCGGCGCTGGCCATCCCCACCTCCATCATCGCCGCCTTTGGCGTGATGTGGGTTCAGGGACTCACCATCAATGTCATCAGCCTCGTCGCCCTCGCCCTAGCCGTCGGCATCGTCATTGATGATGCCATCATCGTGGTGGAAAACATCTTCCGGCACATGGAGGAGAAGAAAATGGATGCCCGCACGGCAGCCATCGAGGGCACACGCGAGATCGGTCTCGCGGTGATGGCCACCACCCTCTCGCTGCTGGCGGTGTTCATGCCCGTGGCCTTCCTCACCGGCATCGTGGGCATGTTTTTGCGCAGTTTTGGACTCACCATGGCCTTTGCCATCAGCGTGTCGCTTTTGGTGAGTTTCACGCTCACCCCTTCCCTTTCGGCCAAACTCTTCCGCCATGGCCACGGCACGCGATTCGATGCCTGGCTGTCTCATTTGGTCAATATCTTCTACCGGCCCGTCGAAGCGCTGTACATGGTCCTGCTGCGTTTTTCGATGCGGCACCGCTGGGTGGTCATTCTTGGCTGCATCGGCACGTTGGCCTCGTTGCCGGAGCTTTTCCGCATCGTGCAAAAAAGCTTCCTGCCGCCGGTGGAGGAGGCGGAGTTCGTGGTGAACATCCGCACGCCGGAGGGCACCAGTTTGGCCGCCACCGACCTCATGGCGGAGCGTTTTGCGCGGAAAATCCGCGAGCTACACGGCGTGGATGGCACGCTGCTGACCATCGGCGACAATGATCAGCGTACGCCCAACCTCGCGGGCATCTTCGTTCGCCTGAGTGACCCGGCGAACCGCCCCGACCAGCAAGTCATCATGGATACGGTGCGCACCCAGATCGTGCCGCAGTTCCCCAAAGAATGGCGTATCTCGGTTCTCTCCGTGCCGCCTTTCAATACCGGCACCTCCAGTGCCAACGTTCAGTATTACATCGCCGGGCCTGACCTCGACGTGCTGAACCGCGCCACGCAGCGAGTCATCGCCGAGGCTGAAAAAGTGCCCGGCATTCGTGACCTCGACTCCACACTCATTCCCGGTAAACCTGAGATCATCGGCAGCGTGGACCGCAACAAGGCCGGCATCCTCGGGGCGAGCATGGTGGACATCTCCACGACGCTGCGCCTGCTCGTCAGCGGGCTGGATGTGACGAGTTTCGATGATGGCGGCGAGCAGTATGACATTCATCTTCAAGCCGAAGAGACCTACCGCAATCAGCGGGACATCTTGAACCTGCTCACCGTGCCCTCCACGAAATCCGGTGCCGTGCCGGTGGGCAATCTGCTCACGCTGGAGGACAGCGATAGCCCCTCGCAGATCAACCGCATGAATCGCCGTCGCCAGGTCACCATTACGGCCAACAACGCTCCCGGCGTGGGTGAAACGACCATCCTCGAAGGCATCGACCGCGCTGTGAAAGGCCTCGGATTGCCCGCCGACTACACCAGCGGCAGCACCGGCCGTTCCAAGGAAATGGCCCGTGCGGGTACGGCCTTCATGACGGCCTTCATCATGGCTTTCATCTTCATGTACCTGATCCTCGCCGCGCAGTTCGAGAGCTGGGTGCATCCCTTCACCATCCTGCTGGCGCTGCCGCTCACCCTGCCGTTTGCCATCCTCTCGCTCATCCTCTTTGAGCAATCGGTGAACATCTTTTCCATGCTCGGCATCCTGGTGCTCTTCGGCATGGTGAAAAAGAACGGCATCCTGCAAATCGACCACACCAATCAACTTCGTGAGCAGGGCATGGATCGCCTGGAGGCCATC
>JBEIGR010000540.1:0-4065 GCA_040381795.1 Verrucomicrobiaceae bacterium
GGGCGTCATGCCCCACAGCCTCCCTAGCATCCTCAAGCGACTTCTCAAGCAGCCCACGGCCCCGTTTCATGAATACCATGTCCGTGCCGAAATCGAGGCCCTGCTGACTGGCTGCCCCTTTGTAAAGATGAAGCGGGATAAGTTCGGAAACCTACTGGTCACTTACAAGAACGGCACCTCACGCAGCAAGCCCACCTGGGTCTTTGGAGCACACATGGATCACCCCGCCTTTGTGCAGGGTGATGACGGCTGGCAATTCCTCGGCAGCAGCGTGATACCGGAGATGGATACCGCCATCAAAGCCGGACTGCGCAAATCCCACGGCGAGATCGCCACCTGGAATTTCCCCGTCAAAATCACCGGCACCCGCATCGAGGCCGCCGCCTGTGACGACCTCATCGGCTGCGCCGTCATCGTCATGACGCTGCTCGAACTAGCCCGGCTAGAAGTGAAGACCACCGTGCATGCTGCCTTCACCCGTGCGGAAGAGGTCGGCTGGCTCGGAGCCTGGCATCTGGCCCAAAACTGGCCCTTTGGGAAAGATAGCGTCTTCGTTTCCATCGAAACCAGCCGCCCGGTGAATGGCGCGGTGATGGGCGGCGGCCCCATGGTGCGTGTGGGAGATCGTGTTTCTGTTTTCGATAGCGAGGCCGTGGCCGTTTTGACCACCACGGCGAAGGAGCAGGCCATCCGCGTCCAGCGAGTCCTCCTCGATGCCGGAGCCTGCGAAGCCACCGCCGTTCAAGCCGCAGGCATCCGCAGCGTGGGCATCTCCGTCCCGCTCGGCAATTACCATAACATCGGCATCCAGCGCCAGATCGCTCCTGAGTATGTCATGATGGACGATGTGAAAGCCCTCATCGACCTGCTCAAAGCCCTCATCGCCACCAAACACGATGGCATCGGCGAGCGCACCATCCGCGAACGTGTCGAAATGCGCATGGTTGAGCACGCGGCCCACTTCAAGGCGGGCACGAAGCTGTTTAGCTGAGAATTCATGCCATGGGGCGGTTCACCTTCGATTCAGCAAGCGGTCATACTCCGCATGGCTGCCGATCCAAACCCACTCCACGCCGCCGTCCGGTAATTTCCAGGCGATTGCACGGTAGTGGTCTCCCACACGCACCGAAAACCGGTGTCCACCACCCGCAAGCCTCTTGTAGTTCAGCGAATGATGCTGGGGATTTTCAAGCCAGAGTCGGTAGTTCTTGGCTGCCAGCTCTTGAATCTACTGGGGCAAAGCGTGCAGCAAATCCCAGAAACGCGGTGATGCCGTGGATTTCATGCGTCAGCAGGCCAGGGCTTGTTCTGTCCTGCCTGACGTGAGGCCTCCGCTTCTGCAAAAAGAAAGTCTAGTTTCCCGGCCTGAGCATCGGCTTCCATCTGCTGATCCCAGGTGCGTTCACGAACATCATCAAACCACTCCGCAAGCTTCCAAAACTCCTGCTTGGGCAGTTCGCTGATGGCGGTTTCGATTTCTAGGACGGTGCTCATGCGAAAAGACTAAACCCAACGCTCAAATCCTGCAACTTCACTCCCGAAGGCCTGCCGGACCACGCCTGTTCCAGGCCACCAGCTCATCATACTTCGCTCCCGTCCCACCGAAGAGGTCGAGGGCACTGCCCACCGTGCCGTCCACGCGGCCGTGGCTGAGTTCGTCGATGCGTTTGAGGTCGTCGAGATGACGAATGCCTCCGGCGTAGGTCATCGGGATGGGGGAATGCTCGCCGAGGAAGCTCACGAGCTTCTCGTCGATGCCCTCGCACTTGCCTTCGACATCCACGGCGTGGATCAAAAACTCCGCGCAATGCCCCGCGAGCCATTTCAGCGACTCCGGGGTCACATCGAGCGTCGTCAACGTTTGCCAGCGGTTCATCGCCACCGTCCAGCCAGTGGCCGCGGCCTTGCAACTGAGGTCGATGACGAGCTTTTCGCGGCCTGCGGCCTTCACCATGCTTTCGAGCTTCGTTTCGCTAAACGTGCCATCGGCATCGAAAAGGTAGCTTGTGACGATCACATGGCTGGCGCCTGCTTCGAGATACAACGCGGCATTTTCTGGGCGGATACCTCCACCGATCTGCAAACCATTCGGAAAGGCTTTGGCCGCCGATTTTGCCGCCGCCTCATTGCCTTTGCCCAGCAGGATCACATGCCCGCCCTTCAGCCCGTCACGCTGGTAAAGCTGCGCATACCAGGCTGAGTCGCGATCACTCACGAAATTGGTCTTCAAACCCGTGCCATCATCACGCAGCGAGGAGCCGACGATTTGCTTCACGCAGCCATCGTGGAGGTCAATGCAGGGGCGAAACCGGGTCATGAGGCGCGGATCAATAGTTCAGCGCCTTGAGTTCAGTCAGGGTGAACTGGCCATCCTTGCGGATCAGGTTGCCATCGAACCAGATTTCGCCACCGCCGTATTCGGGACGCTGAATGTTCACGAGGTCCCAATGCACTTGGCTGCGATTGCCATTGTCCGCTGGACCTTCGTAGGCCTGACCGGGGGTGAAGTGGAAGCTGCCGGCGATCTTTTCATCGAAGAGGATGTCACGCATCGGCTCTTTGATCTCGCGATTGAAGCCGATGGCGAATTCCCCGATGTAGCGTGCCCCTTTGTCGCTGTCGAAGATCTTGTTGATCGCTTCGGTGTTGTTCGCGGTGGCCTTGACGATCTTCCCTTTGCTGAACTCCAGCTTCACGCTGTCAAAGGCGATGCCTTGGTAAATGGAAGGGGCGTTGTAGCTGATGACGCCTTCGACGCTGTCCTTCACCGGCGCGGAGAAGCACTCGCCATCCGGGATGTTGTGCCCGCCGCCGCAGTAGATGGATTTCAGGCCCTTGAGGCTGAATTTGAGATCCGTGCCGGGGCCTTTGAGATGCACATCGCTCGTCTTGTCCATGAGCTTTTGCAGGGCCTTCATGGCCGGTTCGAGCGCGGCGTAGTCCAGCAAGCATACACGGAAGAAGAAGTCCTCAAATGCCTGCGTGCTCATGCCGGCCTGCTGCGCCATGCTGGCATTCGGCCAGCGCAGCACCACCCAGCGGGTCTTGCCCACACGCCAGTTTTGCACCGGGCGCATCTTCTTCATGACCATCTGCATCTTGGCCGTCGGCACGTCGGAGCTTTCGGTGATGTTGTGACTGCCACGCACGGCGATGTAGCATTGCGTCTGCTTCATCAAGGCGAGCGCATTCTTCGCGATGAGGTCGTATTGATGCTCATCGGCATGGATCATCTGCTCGCGGGTGATCACGGCGTCATTCAGGCGCACCATCGGCTTGCCGCCCGCTGCCACGACCTCGCGGATAAGGGATTGGCCGACCGCTGCTGGCACATCAAAGAGGTCGATCCAGACGAAGTCACCTTTTTTGACCTTGGTGGAATAACGGACAAGCTGTCGGGAGAGGGCGTCAATGCGGGGGTCGTGCATAAGTGAGGCGGATAGTGCCTAGCACGCCGCCGCCGCAAAGCAGATTTTTAACTTTGGTCACGCCGCGACGAGGTCGTAGCCGCGCCACTCCTTGATCTTCACCTCGGTGAAAGAGCCGACGGGCAGCTTCTTGTTCACGAAGACGGTGGTGTCGATGTCCGGGGCGTCGATCTCGCTGCGGGCCACGCCGGGCTCCTCGACGAGCACGCGGAGTGTTTTGCCCACTTGGGCACGATTGTATTTCTCCACGCCGCGTTGGATGGCTCGCATCGCCTCGCTCCAGCGGGCCTTGCGGGTCATGTGGTGGATTTGGTCCTCCATGCTGGCGGCGCGGGTGCCTTCTTCACGGCTGTAATTGAACACGCCAGCCCGCTCGAAGCCGCTGTCTTCGATAAATTGAATCAGCTCGTTGAAATCCGCCTCCGTCTCGCCGGGGAATCCGACGATGAAGGTGGTGCGGATGGCGATCCCGGGGATGCCGGCGCGGATGCGCTTCACCAGATCGCGGATGTAGGCACCGTTGGTCTCACGCTTCATCAGATCGAGCATGTGATCGCTGATGTGCTGCAGCGGCATGTCGATGTAACGGGCCACTTTCGGGCTTTCGGCGATGGCTTGGATCAAATCATCGCTCCAA
>JBEIGR010000541.1:0-4059 GCA_040381795.1 Verrucomicrobiaceae bacterium
CCCGTCTCCGCAAACTCCCGGCTGCGATACTGAATGCCCGTGTTGTTGCCCTTCTGCTTCACCTTCACCCGCAGCTCGAAATTCTTCAGCACCCCGCCACGCCAGATGAGGAACTGATTGTACTTCAACTGCTCCGGCCCCGTCGTGGTGCCGACGATCTCGCCATTCTCCACCTTCCACAGCTCCGGATTCCCATCCCAGCCAGTGAGGTCTTTACCGTTGAAGAGAGGCTTGAAGCCATCCTGGGCGATGGCGCATGTGGAAACGATGAGTGAGAGCAGAAGGAGGCAGCGCATAAAGAGTTCGCTACAACGCCGCTCACCGTCCCCACATCTCAGCAAATGCTGTGTCGGATTCGCTCCGGTGAGAGCGGTGTCGTCGAGACAAGGGCCTTGCCCTTGCCTCTTTGCCACCGCACTCCGGGACGCTGCCGCGCCTCGCTAGACCCCTCACCAGTCCGCATTCACAGCATACTCGTCGGCGATCTTGTCGGTCTTGAAACGGTAGATGCTCCTCACCATCGCCGGGCTCGTGTGCTGCTCGAACCACGCGGCAGAGCACCAGGGGTAATCCTTCGCCACCTTCACCAAGCCATGCCGCACGGCGTTCTGATGCGTGTAGTTCAGCCGCGCAAAATACGTCGGCTGCTCCTCCAGCTTCGTCTCCCAGTAGTTGTGCCACACCTAGCGACCCGGCGCGGTATCCAGCTTGTTCACCCACTTCGCCAGCTTCTCATGCAGCGTGCCCAGCATCACCGGCAGACTCTCCGCCGTGCCCGGGGACTCCGCCACGAAGTGGTAGTGATTCGAAAACACCGCCCAAGCCTCCAGCCGCCATTCATGCTGCGCACACATCGCCAGCAGCCCCCGCTGCAGCACCTCCAGCCGCGCCTTCGAGCGAAAATGATGCGCATGATGCAGCGTCGCCGCCGTGACGAAGTAGATGCCATGCTCCGTCAGCCGATGCACCGGCGCATGAGGCCACGAAAGACGATCTGAGGAGTCCGACATGGACCCGATGTTAGAAAACCGCTTCGTTCTCTGCAAGCGCTATCAAAAGTCGCGAAGCGTCCCGGAGTGCGGTGGGAAGCGAAGCGCCACACCGCTCCCGCCGAAGCCCCCGGCCACCAAGTCACGCAAGCCCTTCGCTACACCCACATTCCTCCGGCGCACATCTACCAGCCCGCATCACCTACGGCCCCACGAGAGCGGTGTCGCCGACGCAAGGGCCTTGCCCTCGCATCTCTGCCACCGCACTCCGGGACGCTACCGCGCTATTCGTTACCTCACCAGCAGCCAAGCCCATCACCGCTACAAAAATCCCCAGCGCCCAAAAAGGTCGCGAAGCGTCCCGGAGTGCGGTGGCTGGTCAGCACCTCACCTCCAAAACACGTCAGAGCTAAGGTGTCTCTAGTTGAATGGAGGAAGAGCGCAGGGACTGGCCTTGTCCGTTCACGCCCTCGAAGGTGAGTTTCAGCGCTTTTTCTCCGGTCTTCAGCGGCAGGCTGAACTCGAAGGGAAAGCTCTCATCGGTGAGCGACTCGGTGCGGTCGGGCAAGACGACGCTAACGCGGGCGGACTTCACTTCATCGGCATTCGCGGTGAGGTAGGCGTAGAGCCACGTCAATTCGGTGCCAAACGAAAGCACCATCGCCTCGGCATCACCGAACGGTGTCTGGATGCGCTGATGCGTGACGGCTCCCGCGCGTGCGGGCGCGGCGTTGACCTTGTCTTGAAAGCTCGCCTTGGAGACGAGGCCATCAATGACCAGCGCGGTGATGCCCTTCGGCGAAAGGGAGATGCGGGCCTTGCCAGCTTCGACTTGGAGAGGCGCTGAAACACGCTCGTTGTCGCGCCAGAGGGTCGCGTGGAGCGAAGCGGACGGATTCTCAAAACGGGCGAGATCGATTTGCACGGCGATGTCCTTCAGCTCGCGGTCGCATTCGTTCATGAAGGCGATGCAGAGCGTTTTATCTCCGCGAGCGGCGACGTGATTCACCTGCACGCTGTCCGTTTTGACGAGGTCTGCGGGCATCCACGGACGCACCTTGGTTTGATCGTAAAACTTGCCCGCTGCGCCATAAACGGCGCTCTGCATGAAGGCGTAGCACTCGGCGTATTCGGTGGGGAAGTCGATGGCGCCACGCGAGCGGTCGCGTGCTTCGGCCATGAGGTAGTCGAGCACGAGATTCGCCATCGGCAGCACATGATTGTAGTGAAAGGAGGTCGTGGGCTTCAGCTCATCGTGTGGATGCAGGGGAAAGTCGGCTTTCTCCTGCGCGGTGGAGTAGAGCGTGTTGAAGTGATAGCCGGGAAAGTTCGCGAAACGCCCGATCATCGCGCTGCGGGCGATGTCGCGGAGGAAGGTGTCATTCGTGTCATGGGCGATGCGCAGAAACATCGGCGCGTGCGTGGCGAGGTAGAGCGCGATGCGCTGCACCGTGCCATTTCCCTCGCAGACGAGGCCCTGCTCGGACACACGCCACGCGGGCACCGTTTCCTTTGCCACCGGGAGCAGCCCCGGCTTTTCCAGCGAACCGCGACGCGGCGCGAAACCGGACTCGTTCACCGTGACGTCGCCCTCGGGGACGCTGGGATAAAACCACACCAACTGCGCAAACACCCGCGCTCCACGATGCGCGGCGGCGAGGTGGCGCGGCTCATGCGTGTCGAGATACAGCTCATAGAAGTCCTTCCACGGCGGCAGCATGTATTCAAAGAACGTGCCATCCGCCGCCTCGCTGAAGTCGGCGGGCACTTTCGTGAGTTCCGTCTCGGCTTTGGCGCTGGCGGCTTCCAGCCACTTTCGCTCGCCCGTGGCCCGGTAGCGCCAGAGGTCATTCTGCCAGGCATCGCCACGGCTGATCCACGTCATGTTCAGCGTGCGATCCATGCCATGCAGCCGCTCCACGCTGTCACGAAAGCAAGGCGTCGCTCCTCCGCTGAGGCGATGCAGCGCGGCGAGCTCGGACAGCGGCATCGCAGGCCCGGCCATGCGCATCGACGGCGTCTGCGAGCTCTTCATGCCCGCCTCGTTCAGCGCAAAAAGAAACTTCTCACGCGACAGCAGGAATTCGAGGATCGGCACGCCCTGCTCGCGGAAGAGCCGCTCATTGTCCGTGACGTAGGCGAGACTCACCGGATGCAAAGCACTCACGTTTTTCACCGAGCCGGGCGAGTCGGGATAGTGGAACGCCTTGTTCTCAGGAACGAAACTGCCCCACGGCCCGAGCACGTATTCGAGCATGTTTTCCAGCGCCGTATTCAGCGAGGTCAGCGTGTTCTCCCGACGGTCGCGAAAGCCACAGACCTCGCGTGCCACATGCTCGAAGGTCTTCGTCAGCAGCTCTTGCCGCGAGACGAGGACGAGGTCGAAGGATCGCTTTTCACCCGCAGCGAGCTTTGAATCCTTGGCACCTGGAAACGGCGCAAACACGAGCGGCTGGGCCATTCCCGCCGCATTGCGCAGCGTCACGCCAAAGCGCCGCGTCTGCGCCGTGGGCATCGCGAACGGAAACGGTCGCGGATCTGCGAGAACACCGAGCGTGCCGCTCTTCGTCTGCACGAGGCATCCCGGGATCGAGCAAATATCATCGGGGATCAAAAAGCTCGCCTCCGGCATGCGGCGGTCATTCCAGACCAGCGGCTGAAACAGCTCAATCACCTCCGCCATCGGCACCGCTGGCGCTCCCGCATAAGCGACCGACCACAGCCCCGGTTTTTTGGCCGTGAAGGTGTAGCGCAGCCTTCCCTCAGACATCTCAGCAGCGAGGTCGATGCCTTCATGCGTGAACTTCCATCGCACCGTGCCGTCTTTTGTCTCCGTGACCGCCTTCGTGAGCGAGATGACCTCACCCAGCTTAAACACATCCGACTCCACCGTCCCATCTCCGCGCTTCCAGCCGGGAAGATTGTAAATCGGCTTCGTCCACTTCACCGACACCGGCGTGACCGCCTCAGCCGTATGAATCGCAACGAACTCAGGACGAAACTCCTGCTGAGCCTGAATGGTGACGCTGAAAGCGAGCGAGATGAGTGCAAGGAAGCGGTGCATGGGTGA